>CAZIRH010000603.1:0-2324 GCA_964541065.1 uncultured Solibacteraceae bacterium | reverse complement strand
GCCCCGGTTTTGCGGGGATTGCGGTACTTTCCCTGGCCCTGGGAATCGGGGCCAGCACGGCCATCTACAGCGTGGTTCACGCGGTCGTTCTCGAGCCCTTTCCGTACAAGGACGTGGACACGCTGATGAGCGTGAAGGTGTGGGACCCGGCTCAGCACGGGTACCGCACCGGCTACACCACCGACCAGTTTCTGGAGATCTCCGAGCGCAGCTCGATCTTCGAAGCCGTGATTGCGTCCACCATCAGCGACGTGCTCTGGTTGGGCCAGGGGGAGCCGCAGCGGCTGCGCGGCAACAACGTCACCCGGGACACCTTCGCGGTCATGGGGGTGCCGCCGTTGCGGGGGCGCGTGCTGGCGCCCTCCGACTTCACCGCGGACGCGCCGCCGGTCTGCGTGCTGGGCTATCGGTTTTGGCAACGCCAGTTCGGCGGCGACCCCAGAGCTCTCGGCCGCGAGCTGCGGCTGAACGGTACGGTCCGCACCGTGGTCGGAATCATGCCGCGCCCCTTCATGTGGCGTGGCGCGGACGTCTACATCCCGGTGGTCTTGCGGCGCGGTCAGGCCGTCGAAGGGATCCGCTACGTCCACCTCCTCGGCCGGCTGAAGCCGGGCGTGACCGAGGCGCGGGCCGAGGCCGACCTTCGCCCCATCATCGAGGAGCTGAGAAGAAGGGAGCCGAGCCAGTTCCCCGAGAAGTGGCGTGTGGGCCTGCTCTCTTTCAAGGAGACCTTCCCGAGCGCCATCCGCGAAGCCCTGTGGATGCTGTTCGGCGCCGTAGGCCTGCTGCTGCTGATCGCTTGCGCCAACGTCTCGAACCTGTTGCTGGCGCGGGCGGCCGGACGCCAGCGGGAAATGGCGGTGCGGGCCTCGCTGGGCGCCAGCCGCATGCGACTGATCCGGCAACTACTTACCGAGAGCCTGCTGCTGGCACTCGCGGGCGGGCTGCTCGGAGTTGGCCTGGCGTATGGCGGGCTGAGGGCCATCCTGGCCATCGTGCCGCCGGATACGATCCCCGACGAGGCCGTGATCGCCATCAATACGCCGGTCCTGTGGTTTGCGCTGGGCGTCTGCGGGCTGACCGCCCTGGTCTTCGGGGTGGCTCCCGCTCTCAGTGCCTGCGGGGTGAACCTGGCCAATCCGCTCCGAGACGCGGGCCGCGGCACGACGGGCGGATTGCGTCAGCGCTGGTTGCGAAGCGGCCTGGTGGTGGTGGAAGTGGCGCTGTCACTCGTGCTTATGGTCGGCGCTAGTCTGATGATCCGCACTCTGCTGGCCATCGAGAGCATCGACCTTGGCATCCGGACCGACCGCCTGCTGACCATGCGAGTCCCGCTGCCCCAACAGCGTTATCCGGACTCCGCCCGGCGGGGCGCGTTCTTCCTGGAACTGCTTGACCGCCTCGGCGCGCTGCCCGGAGTGGCGGCCGCCGGGGTGAACACCGGAATGCATCCGCTGGGGAACTGGAACGTTCCGGTGGAAATCCCCGGCAGCGCGCGCCCGGACCAGCGCCCGGTGCTCGTTCACCAGGTCAACGAGGATTACACCAGAGCCATCGGCATCCCGCTGCTTCAGGGCCGTCTGTTTACGCGGAGCGAAGTCGCGGGCCGGCGGCATCTCGCGTTGGTCAACCAGACGTTTGTACGCCGCCACCTGCCGGAGCGGGAGCCGCTCGGCCGGATCGTGCGCATTCCGCGGCTGCGGAGTGCGCCGTTCAACGCCGCGGACGACTCCTTCGAGGTCGTGGGTGTGGTCAAGGACACCCTGAATCGAACCCTCACCACCGAGGTGTCGCCGGAGGTCTACCTGCCGTTCACCATCACCGGGCTGGCCGACCGGCTGGTGGTCCTCACCAAGATGGATCTCGCGGCGGTCACCAACGCCGTTCGCCGCCAGGTTTACGCGGTGGACCCGGAACAGCCGGTGACCGACGTCCGGACCATCGACGCGATCTTCGATGAATGGGTCTTTGCGGAGCCTCGCTTCAATCTGGTGCTGTTCTCGGTCTTCGCGGGCTTGGGGCTGGCGCTGGCCGTCATTGGCGTCTACGGGGTCATCTCCCACTCGGTGTCCCAGCGAACGCACGAGTTTGGCGTTCGCATCGCGCTCGGGGCGCGCGCCGGGAAGATCGTTGGGATGGTGGTCGTGGGGGGCCTCAAGCTGCTGGCCATCGGCATTGCGGTGGGGTTGGTGGGAGGCCTGGCGGCGTCACGCCTGCTCAAGGGGCAGATCTGGAATGTGTCGCCCTTCGACCCGCTGTCGTTCACGCTGGTCTCGGTGGTCTTGCTGGTGGTCGGCATCCAGGCCTGCCTGTGGCCGGCCCGC
>CAZIRH010000602.1:0-2344 GCA_964541065.1 uncultured Solibacteraceae bacterium | reverse complement strand
CGCGCCTCGGCCTACGGGCGCGAGGTGACCCGCCAACTGGCCGCGGCGCTGGCACGTAGCGGCATCACGATCGTCAGCGGCCTGGCGCGGGGGATTGATGCCGAGGCGCATTGGGCGGCGCTGAAGGCCAGCGGACGCACCATCGCCGTGTTGGGCTGCGGCATTGATCAGGTCTACCCGCCGGAGCATCGCCAGTTGGCCGAGGAGATCGTCGCCCACGGGGCGCTCGTGAGCGACTATCCATTGGGTACGCAGCCGGAGGGGATCAACTTCCCGCCGCGCAACCGCATCATCAGTGGGCTCAGCCTGGGCGTGCTCGTCACCGAAGCAGGGGTGCGGAGCGGGGCGTTGATCACGGCGGACTTTGCAGCCGAGCAGGGGCGGGACGTCTTCGCCCCGCTGGCTGAAGGTCGGTTTCCGCGGCGGGCGCACGACGCTGCGCGTTGGAACCGTCAATCGGTACGCAGCCGTCGCGGTTGAGATCACCTCTAGACCCAAAACAAGCGTATTCTCTGGCGGCATGACGGGGCCGACGGCGCGCTCGGCGCGGGGCGGGGAGTCCCCGGCGGGCCGACGGCCTGGGGCGGTGCGTTCGGTTGTCTGCGGGTCATCGGCTCGGTTCCTTCCTGGGTTCGGGGCCGCGGGTGATCGGGGCATCCAAACCCCGACATCAAATCCCCGCCGCTAACACCGCAGCGGATAGTGCACTACCCCAATTACCCGTCCACGCAAACGCTCCACACCCCGCAGCAGCACCTCCAGCCACGGGTTCCAACTCAGCAGCCGATACACGATCCGCCGACCCGTCCGCACCACCTGGCACGGCAGACGCATCAGCACATTGAGGAACTTCTTGAACTCCATCTTCAGCAATGATTCCTTCTGCGCTTGGTACTTCTCCGCCCACCGGCCCGTCTCCGGCAGTTCCAACGCGAACCACGCCTTCAGCGTCCAGGCCAGCGACGCCATCACCATATACGCCCAGTTGCTTACCAAGTCCCCCACCGGCATCTCCATCGCCCGCGCCCCGTTCTTCAGTTGCTCGATCAGGTTCTCCTGATTGCACCGCCCGTTGGCCCGGCCCACCACCCCCTCCGGCCACAGATCGTTCTGATTGGAGATATAGAAGAAGTAACGCACGTCGTCGAACAACGCCTGCTCGCCTTTTTCAACCGTCAGGTTCTTGCGCACTATGACCAGCCGGTAAATCTTGCGGCACTTGCCCGGCTGATAGCCCACCTCCGCCACCTCTTCGCTCCGCAGCCGGATGTTCTCGAATTCCCGCTCCCGCACGATCCGCTCTTTCACATTCTCCGGCCGGGCTCGCTCCTGGGTCTGCACCTCATATTTCGGCTTGCGAACCAGCGGTTCCCAGGCACTTTCGGGCAGTTCGTTGGCCTTCGCCACCAGGTTGGCCATCGCGTCGATGCCGAAGATAAAGCCCACGTTCCCGGCGTCGTCCCAGCCGTCCAGCTTGCCCGTCTGCGTGAAGTCCGTGTCGCCCCGCAACAGGATGCTCTTGAATCCCGCCCGACGGCACAGCCCGATCGCCCGATCCAGCCATTCCCCCGCCCCCTCGTGGCTCGGCCGGTTCCCGCTGCGGTTGACCAGATACAGCGGCTCGCCGGTGTTGGCCAGCGAGATCACCAGCGGGTGATACCCCCAGTCGCCCTTAAACGAAATGTCCATCCCTTCCTTGCATTCGCCGTAGGTCGTCGTCAAGGTGCCATCCGCGTCGATGATCGCTTGCTTGAAGAACGACTTGGGCTGACCCTGCCAGACGCCCAGACGGACCTCATTGATCGTCTCCATCAACTGCGTGACGCTCGCCGCCGTGAACCGCCGGCAGAAGTCGCCCGCGGTGCTCTGGCCGGGAATCCGCTGCGCACCCAAGGCGTCCAGATACGCCTCCTGAATACGCTGCTGGCCGATGTCCTCCAGGCACGTCCCGCCAGCCAGGATGTTATACGCGATGTTCAGCACGTGGTCCGACTCGTGATACGGCAGGTGGACCTTCAGCAGGTGCAGGTCCCGGTTGATCGCCTCGACCAGCCCCAGCCGCACCGCCAGCAGGTGCATCGCCCCGATGCCCCCGCAGCCGACGGCCCGCGTCTTGTCGGCCATCTCGTAGTGGATGTTCGACCCCGACAGCATCGGCCGGTCCTGCGCGGCCCACTGCATTTTGCGGAGCCGGCGTTCAATTCGGCGCTTGCGTTTTTCCAGCAACTTGCGTGTAATAGTGTTCACTCGAAATCCTTTTCTTGTGGTTGGCAGGTCCGCCTTAGCAACGTTCCTACTTAACCACAAAAACAAGGGGATTTCGAGTTTTTTTCGCGCCCACCCG
>CAZIRH010000601.1:0-2363 GCA_964541065.1 uncultured Solibacteraceae bacterium | reverse complement strand
ACCGGACGGTTATTCACGTCCAGCAGCCGGCCGATGATCCGCGGGTCCGAGGCGAACCGCGCGTGCCACAAGGCTTCGCTAATCACGGCGACCGGCGCCTGCCCCCGCGCGTGGCAGTCCTCGGCCGTGAAGAGGCGGCCCAAGATGGCGCGATCCAATCCGTCCACCAGAAAGAAGTTGCAGGAGACGGCCAGGCCTACCGAGCCGGCTGAGTGATCCTCGCCGATGAAGGCCGGGAAGTGGGCCCAGGCGGCCAGTTGCCGAAGGGAGCGGCTGTGGTCGCGGAAGGCGACATATTCCGAGTAGGAGGCGGGCCGGATGGTATTCTGGACGCGCGCTTTGGGAATCACGCGGAGGAAACTGTCGGGGTCTCGGTACACGAGCGGCCGGAGCGCCAGGCCGTTGACCACCGTGAAGATGCTGGCGTTGATGCCGATGCCCACCGTCAGGGTGAGGACCACCACCGCGGAGAACAACGGGCTGCGGCGGATCAGGCGAAAGCCGTAGCGGGCGTCCTGGAGGAAGGTTCCGAGCAGCAGAGAAGGATGGCGGCGATCCTCTCTGATCTCCTCGGCCCACGCTTGCGGCAGGCGCCCGCGGGACTCCACGAGCGAACCCGAGAACAGAGGCGCCGCGGTTTGAGGCTGCGGAGGCAGGTCGGGGACCTGCCTCACTCTCGCCGGCTGAAGATCGAGCGTCATGACGGCGGCCTCGGGCGCTTCCTCGTAAGAGAGAGCGCACTGGGACCAGAAGTTCCGGCGGCCGGTGCGCAGCCTCCAGCACAGCACGGCCAGGAGCGTGAACAGCGCGACAAATGCGGTGAGGTCACCCGAGCTCGAGAGGATCAACTTCCCGGCCGGGGCCAGGAACGATGCGGCGAGGCCGTAGCGCAAGAGGGTGAAGCACACGGGCTTCCTGCCGGGAAGGTACGAGCAGGTGAAGGGCAGCTTCTGCCAACGCCGGAACATCGCCTCGAACCACAGCAGCGCCGCGAGGAAGGTAAGGACAACCGCGGCGGCGGCTCGCAGCCAGCCCAGAATCGCGATAGCGGCCGGGAGGCTCGCGCAGAAGATCGGCGCGATGCCGCACCAGATCACGAATCGCTCGACGGCGGCGAGCCAGGCCGCGCGGCCGTCCCGTTCCATGGTCTGGAAAACCCAGTTGGCAGGGAGTGAGACCGGCAGAGAGAAGACGTAGCGCAACCCGATCGTCACCAGCATTGAGAGCGCCAGCGGGACCAGCACCACCAGGAGGCCGTACATGCCCTCATCGCGGAGCGATGGCCGAGGTGTGTCGAGCGCGCCCTTAGTGATCCAGCCCAGCGCGAGGCCAGTGCAAGCCAGGAGAATCAGGCGATGAAGGTGGCTCCGCGCGAGTGTCTTCCAGATGAAGGCGAAAGCGCCCTGCTGACGCGGATCGCCGATCCAGCGCTCGAGCAGCCACGACCCCGCGCCGGTCCATCGCACGTTACGCTGCGGCGGGGCTTCGAGCAGCAGGCGCCGGTAGCGGTGATAGCTGACGAGATAGGCCAGGACGGCGATGACCGGGGGCAGCAGGATGGCCAGCACCGCGCTGCGCGCAGCGCCTCGCGGTCCTGCGACGATGGCCTCCCAGAGCCGCAGGAACCACACTGGGGGCCACCATGCCGCGGTAGCCGGTTGGCGCCCGATGAGAGGCAGCGCGCCGAGGGTGCCGATGAACAGCGTGGCCTGCACCACAAGCGAGACGCGGGCAAAGATACGGCCCGGCAGAACGTGGAGCAGAATGCCCTGCACCGCCAGCAGGCCGAAAAACACAAACACGCAGGCTCCGGCGGTGGCAGAGAAGTTCGCCCCAACGTTCGCCAGCGCCGATGGATTCTCCTGCCAGCGGCCCGAGATCGCGGCGGCGAACAACACGGCAGGGGGCAGGGTCATGGCCAGCACGAAGGCCCCGAACAGGAGCAGCAGCGCGAGAAATTTCGCCTGGAAGATCTGGCGGGCGCTGAGCGGCAAGCCGGCGAGTGCCAGGCAGTCCCGCGCGCTGGGAAAGAGGGACTGCCACTTCAGTACCGTGAGCAGCGCGGTGACGGCCATCGCCACCGCGATGAATGCCAGCATGTCGGCCCGGACAAACTCGTGGTAGATCTGCGCCGACGAGAAAGCCGGGGACTCCACGTGGTTGTACCGCCGGAAGTAAATTGTCAGGCCGAGAATGCTCACCGAGAGCAGGGTCGCCAGCAGTCCGATCGCGAGCTTCTGCCACCCGTCGGAGGCGGAAACCATCTCGCTGTCGAAGAAGCGCGCGCAGAAATGGCGCACCAGTTCCAAGCCGGCGCTGTGCGTCTCGTCCCTCCAGGCTCGGAAGCGCGCCATCATGCGGCC
>CAZIRH010000600.1:0-2374 GCA_964541065.1 uncultured Solibacteraceae bacterium | reverse complement strand
ATGCGCTACGGCACGGCCGCCGGCGTCGGCGGCCTGGCGGGCGGCGGCATCGGCGCGCTGGCGGGCGGCAAGGGCAACCGCGCCATGGGCGCCCTGATCGGCGCGCCCATCGGGGCCATCGCAGCGCCCCTGGCGATGCGCCTGGCCGAGAAGTACGCCATGCTCAAGACCTCGGCCGAGAAGCGGGCCGGCGAGCGCCCGGAGTGGGCCGACGCGGCCCTCGGCCGCAGGGCCGACCAGGGCTTCCAGTATTCCGACCTGATGGCCGGCGTGCCCCTGGTGGGCGGCGGCCTGCACGGCCTGTACCGGCCCGTCGAGGGCGAAAGCCGGTTGAGCACGGCGGCCGGCGAGGGCGCGATCGGATTCGGCGGCGGCGTGCTAGGCACAGGCCTTGGCGCTGCCTTGGCGGCGGCGATGACCAACAGCGCCAACGAGAAGGGCGATAGGGCGATGAGCGATGATGCGCGGGGGGTGCTTGTTGCCCTGGGCGCGTTGGCTGGCGGGTCGCTTGGCACACTGGGGGCGTCCTTGGCGGCCCGGCCGCTGATGCGCCGCGCAGTCGTGACGCCCGAGGACCTGCGCAACGCCATGATCGCGCAGCAGATGGCCAACGCCGGCTCGCGCAAGACCGCGGCCGAGAAGCGCACCGAGCAGGAGGTCGAGGAGTACCGCAAGGCCTCCCCTGAGGAAAAGGCCAAGCGGCGCGGTGATCCGAAATACAAGGCGCCCGCGCCGAAGGGCGACCCCGCCGAGGAGGCAGGCCGCAAGGCCGGCACCGGGATCCGCCAGTACATTGCCGGGTTCGTGAAGAGAATGCCCGGCTCCGAGTCCGCCCGCAAGGGTGCAGAAGCTGGCCGTAAGTACATGGCGCCCGTCGATCTGCGCGACACCCCGGCCGAGAAGTTCAAGCTCGACCTGCACCGGCAGGAAGGCCAGCTGCGGCGCGAGGACGAGGCCGCCAAGGCCAAGGCCGCCCTCAACGACAAGCTGCTGCGCTACGGCGGCGCTGCCGCCGGCGGGGCCGCCGCGGGCGCCGGGCTTTCGGCGCTGCTCGGTTCGCCCGGGCGCCGGGGCACCAACGCCCTGATCGGCGGCGGGGCCGGCGCGGTGGCCGGGCCGGTCGCCTACTACCTGGCGCAGCGGCTGGCCGAGAAGATGAACAAGACCGCCATGGCCAAGCGCGCGGATTACACGTCGCCCGGCGTCACGGAGGTCCTGCCCGAGCAGGCCCCGGCCGGCTGGAGCGAGATGGGCGAGGCCGCGCTGCAGTCGCAGGTGCGGGGCATGAGCATCGACGACCTGCAGCAGGCGTTCCACTATGATCCGTCCGGCAAGCTGGCCAACGCCGCGGTGATCGAGCTCGCGCGGCGTGGCACCAGGGCCGGCGGCACGGGCCTCGAGAACGCCCTTGCCGGGGCTCCCGGCGCGGCGCCGGTGCCTGGCGCGGGCCAGGTGCCGCTGGGCCTCTACGGGGCATCGGCGGTCGGCGGAGCCGGCATCGGGGCCGGGGCCGGCGCGCTGATCGCGGGCAAGGGCAAGCGCGGCAAGGGCGCGCTGATCGGCGGCGGGGCGGGCATGCTCGCCGGGCCGGTGGCCCTGTACCTGGCCAATCGCATCGCCGAGAAGATGCCGGCGCAGGCCCCGGCTGGCAACATGGAAGCGGCCCGGGCTGCCGCCCAGGCTTAGGAGCACCAACATGAGTTACCTCACTGGCTACCTGCGGGGCCTGGTTAAGGCCGCCGTCGACAAGGCCACCTTCGATCAATACGTCAACGACCCCAAGGCCACGATCCATAAGAACCCGGCCCTTGAGCACCGCAGGGCGCGGCAGGCCGCGATCGATGAGGCTTCCGTCCGCGGCGAGGCGATCATGAGGCAGCGGGCCATGGATGAGGCCTCTGCCCGGGCCGAGCAGGCCATCGCCGACCGGCCGAACCCCGCGGCGCAAGGCATCCGCTCCCCCCACGAGGCCCTGCGCCAGCTGCAGGCCGCCGGCGGGGCCGAGGAGGTCGGGCCCAGCCCGCACCAGATGGTGCGCGACCGCAACCAGGCCTGGGACGATGCGGTGGCACAGGCCAAGGCCGTCGGCGACCGCCTGTTTCCCGACAACGCGAGGCCTTCCCGCTACCAGCGCATCCTTGACAAGATCCTGACCAAGAAGAACCTGCTCTACGGCGGCGTGGCCGCTGGTGGCGCCACCGTCGGCGCCGGGGCGGGCGGGCTGCTGGGCGGGCGCAAGGGCGCCCTCATCGGTGGTGGTCTTGGTGCAGTCGCGGCCCCGGCGGCCCTGTACCTGGGCGAGAAGTATGCTGCTCAGGGCAACCGCTGGCTTCGCCGCGATGGCTCTTTTGATATCGGCGCGCTGCTGGAGTCG
>CAZIRH010000599.1:0-2387 GCA_964541065.1 uncultured Solibacteraceae bacterium | reverse complement strand
GCAACATCATGAAGTTCACCGAGGGCGCCTTCCGCGACTGGGGCTACGAGCTGGTCAAGGAAGAGTTCGCCGATGTGTGCGTCACCGAAGCCGAGGTGGGCGCCAACGTTCCGCCGGGCAAGCTGCTGGTAAAGGACCGCATCGCGGACTCGATGTTCCAGCAGGTGCTGTTGCGGCCGGACGAGTACGACGTGATCGCCACGCCCAACCTGAACGGCGACTACCTGTCGGACGCCTGCGCCGCCCAGGTGGGCGGGCTGGGCATGGCGCCGGGCGGCAACATCGGCGACGAGCACGGCGTCTTCGAAGCCACCCACGGCACGGCGCCCAAGTACGCCGACCAGGACGTGGTCAACCCTTCGAGCCTGATCCTTTCCGGCTCGATGATGTTCCAGTTCATGGGCTGGAAGGAGGTCTCGCATTTGATCGAGCTGGGCATCACGCGCACCATCGCCCAGAAGCGGGTCACCTACGACCTGCACCGGATGATGGAAGGCGCCACCAAGGTCAAGACCAGCGAGTACGCTGCGGCCATCGTCGAGAACATGGAGGCGGCCTGAGAGAGTTTCGCGCCAAGAGGCAAAGCAAGCCAAGAACGCTGAGGAAAACAGGAGAGCGGCATGAGGAAGAAGATTACGGTTATCGGTGCTGGTAACGTGGGCGCCAGTTGTGCGATCCAACTGGCGCAAAAGGAACTGGGCGATGTGGTGGTGGTGGACATCCGGGAAGGCTGGGCTGCGGGCACCACCCTGGACATGTTCCAGTTCACGCCGGTGGCTGGAGTGGACGCCAAGTGCGGGGGCGGCTCGAACTACGAGGCCACCGCGGGCTCGGACATCGTGGTGCTGACCGCGGGCTTCCCGCGCAAGCCGGGCATGAGCCGGGACGACCTGGTGTGGGCCAACTACGACATCGTCAAGGGCACCCTCGAGCAGGCCCTCAAGCTCTCGCCGGGCTGCATCCTGATCGTGGTGACCAACCCGCTGGACGCCATGTGCCACGTGGCCTACGAGGTCAGCGGGTTCCCCAAGAACCGGGTGGTGGGCATGGCGGGAATCCTCGACACGGCCCGCTTCCGCGCCTTCATCGGGGCCAAGCTGGGGGTGTCGGTCGAGGACATCCAGACCCTGGTGCTGGGCGGCCACGGCGACGCCATGGTTCCCCTGGTGCGCTACACCAGCGTGGGCGGCATTCCGCTCACCGACCTGCTGGACGCCGACACCATCGCGGCCCTGGTCAAGCGGACCGCGGTGGGCGGCGGCGAGATCGTCAAGCTGATGGGCACCAGCGCCTACTACGCCCCGGCGGCCGCGGCCGTGCAGATGGTCGAGGCCATTCTCAAGGACAAGAAGCGGGTGCTCCCGTGCTCGGCGCTGCTCCAAGGCGAATACGGCATCGACGGCCTCTATGTGGGCGTGCCGGTGAAGTTGGGCGCCAAGGGCATCGAGCACATCTTCGAGGTCAAGCTGACCGAGGAGGAGAGCGCGGCCTTGAAGAAGAGCGCCGCCGGCGTCAAAGAGCTCGTGGAGCTGATGGAGCCCAAGCTGGCGGAGATTCGCGCGGCGCGGGGCTGAGCCGCCGAGCGCTTGCTTACCCGCGCCGCTCGCAATCCGTTTCGGAGCCGCGACCGTCAGGGAGCGGCAACTACACGTCCAGGTTGCGCACGTCCAGAGCATTGTCTTCGAGGAAAGCGGTAGCGGCGGTTGCGGTGTATGGACGATGGGTATACAATAGCATCGAATGCCCAGCAGCCAGACGCCAGTGTTCGACTGGGATAGTGCGAACACTGCCCACGTCGCCCGGCATGGCGTGACACCCGCCGAGGCCGAGGAAGCTCTCAGGGGCTCCCCGCTCCAGATCGACCGCAGCGAGCGCGGCGGAGAAGAAAGGCATGTGGAACTGGGCGAGACTGCACAGGGCCGGCTGCTGGTAGTGGCCTGGACGTGGCGGCACGGCAAGCTCCGTGTGGTAACCGCCTTCCCGGCCAGCCGGAAGTGGCGGGCGCTCTACACGCGCCTGCGAAAGGGAGCGAGCAATGCCTAGGAGGAAACTTGCGGCGGCATCGACCGAAGCCCAGGAAGCGCGGTGGTTCGAGCAGAATCAGGACCGCATCTTGAGGCTCTTCGAGCAGGCCGCCGAAGAAGGAGCGCTGCGCATCGGCGGCAAGACCATCGGAATCACCATTTCCAAGCGCACGGAAGCCCTGGTGAAACCGCCGACTCAGAAAGTGATGCTTCGGGTCCCGGCCGACGATCTCCAGCGGGCCCGCCGCCTGGCAAGCCAGAAAGGCCTGGGCTACCAGACCTACATGAAGATGCTCCTGCACGAGAGCCTCGACCGGGCAGAACGCGCGCGCCGCTGAGCGCGTTTCGCGCAAAGAGCGCCAA
>CAZIRH010000598.1:0-2414 GCA_964541065.1 uncultured Solibacteraceae bacterium | reverse complement strand
GCGGACATGTTCCTGGGCCGCATCCAGGACTACGTTGAGGGCACCGTCCAGCAGAACGGCGTGCTGGTGGGCGGCTACCCCAAGGGCCACTGGCGCATGACGGCTTTAGAGCCCTATATCCAGGACGACTGGAAGATAAGCCGCAAGCTGACGTTGAACATCGGGGCGCGCTACTACCTCTTCACCCGCATCCATGACGTCACGCGCCCGACTATCGACTCGGCCTTCATGCCCAGTCTCTACAACCCTCTGTACGAGAGGCAGTTGGATTCCGGTGGGAACCTCATTTACGACCCGAACCTGCACGACTTCACAACCTATGGCAACGGCTCGGTCCAGTGCGGCACGGGCACGATCCTCAAGGGCTGCCAGACTCCTTACTACTGGACGCTCGCCCCACGCTTCGGCTTTGCCTACGACCCCTGGGGCAACGGCAAGACCGTGATTCGCGGCGGTTACGGCATCTACTACGAGATGGGTAACGGCAACGAGGCCCAGATGGAGGGGGCTCAGGGTAACCCGCCGGCGTCGTTGGCCCCGCACCTGAATGACCTGGCGGATTACGCCGATATCCAGCCGATCAGCGATCTCACGCAGGCTTCCGCCTACGGCCCCGCCGGCGTCCAGACCATCCCCTATCGCCAGAAGTGGGGGAACGTGCAGCAATTCAGCTTCGGCATCCAGCACGAATTCCGGGGCAATAACGTGTTGGGCGTCAGCTACGTGGGGGCTCTGGGCCGGCACCTGGCTCGTAACCGCGACATTAACCAGATCCCCATCGGGATCGGAACGGTGAATGTTCCCGCTCTCGCTGAGGAGAACAACTGCGACGCCGCGGGTAATTGCGACGTCCAGACCATCTTGATTAACCACGACCCCACGAGCAACGCCAACTTCTTCCGGACCTATCGGGGTTATGGCACCATCGGCGTGAAGGAGAACACGGCGGTCTCCAGCTACAACGCTTTCCAGGTCAGCTTCCGCCACGTCTTCGGCCACGGACTCACCCTCCAGACCGCCTACACCTGGTCCAAGACCATGGACGATTCCACCAGCACTTACCAGAGCAGCCCGAACGGCATCGACGACCAGAACCTGAGCCGGTGGAAGAGTCTGTCTGACCTGAACCGAAGCCAAATCCTCGTGATGAACTACGTTTACGAGCTACCGTTCTTCAAGAACTCCAGCGGCCCGGTCAAGAGCATCCTGGGAGGCTGGACGATCAGTGGTATCACCAGCTTCTTCACCGGCCAGCCCGTGAATTTCAACTGTGGCATCGCGGGCATGGGCACAGGCATCGGCGGGAACGTGAAGTGCAACACGCCCGGGAATCTCCAGATCCAGAAGGGGGTGTTCGACGATAGCAGCATTTCAACAAGTCCATATGGACCTACCCCCACTTGGTTTGACCCGTCGACGATCTCCAATACCACGGAAGACCAGCTCCGCGCCGACGGCCAGCCGGGAATGTTCGGCACGATGGGCCGCAATGTCCTGACCGGTCCGGGCCGGAACAACTGGGACTTGGCGATCCTGAAGAACTTCGAACTGCCCTGGTTCAAGGGTGAGCACTCGACGATTCAGTTACGCTTCGAGACGTTCAACACCTGGAACCATCCGCAGTTTAGGGGGATCAGCGCCGGCTGCAACGGAGACGATAACCTTGACGGGAGCAAGGCCTTCGGCCGCGCCTGCACCGATCAAGTGCTCTCGTACACCGATCCCGTCACTCTCGAGACCGTCACAAAGAGGTATAACGGCGGCAACGGCCAAGTCACTAGTGCGTGGGATCCCCGTATTATTCAGTTGGGCTTGAAGTTCATCTTCTAGCCTGACTGCTTTTCGCTTGTCTTCACAACCCTGGCCGCCCGCGAAGGGCGGTCAGGGTTTTTCTTTTGTGTGTAGCGGCGGTCGGCGCCTGCCCCGTATTTGCAATCGGGGACCGCCGTCTGGGTCCGGCGCTCATAGAGCGCCGCTACAGGCGAATTTGACCTCCTTCGTGTTTCCCGCTATCCTCAGCGATGTGAAGACCGTGTCCGTGTGGGCGCAAGGTGTCCTCGCCATCGGCGCTGTGCTTCTGGCAGGCACTCCGGCGCGCGCGCAGACGCCTGAAGTTAAGCGGCCTTCTCGTCAGGCCATTCCTGCGGCACAGCAGGCCGAGATGGCGCAGCTTGCCGCAGACGCCATGGCCGCCTTGCGGCGAGGGGACTCTGCCAGCGCCATCCAGGGATTCGAGAAGCTGACGAAGCTGGCCCCGGGCGTGGCGGAGTTCCACGCCAATCTCGGCATGGCCTACTACTCCGCCGGGCGATTCCGCGACGCCATCCCGCCCTGCCGCCAAGCGCTGAAGCTGAAGCCTAGCCTGACGGCCACCCGCTACTTCCTGGGGCTGAGCCTGGCGGAAAGCGGCCAGT
>CAZIRH010000597.1:0-2418 GCA_964541065.1 uncultured Solibacteraceae bacterium | reverse complement strand
AGCCCAGGTCCACCAGGATCTTGCCGATCTTCTCGCCGCGCTCCTTCTGGATCTCGAGCGCGCGTTCGAGGTCCTCGGGCCCGATCAGCCCGCGGGCGATGAGCATTTCCCCGAGGCGCATCGCTCAGATCTCCTCGACCAGGATGAGCTTCTCGAGCGTGGCGTCGCCGGCGCGGCGGGCCTGGGCGTCGAGCAGCGTCTGCCGCCGGGCCCGCATCAGCACCTGGGAGGGCAGCGCCTCGCGGTTCTCCCAGGAGAAGTAGAACACCGAGACGCCCAGGGCGATGTGTTCGGCAGGCGGGACCGCCTCCAGCGAGGCCGCCAGGTTGAGCATCATCTCGCGCATGTGCTTCTTGAGCAGCGCCAGCCGCGCCAGCTTCCTCTGGCGGAGCTTTTCGATCTCCTCCTGGGTGGGCCTCGGGCGGAAAGGCGTCACCACCGCGCTGGCCACCAGGTTCACCTCGGCGGTGAAGACGGCGCCGTAGCCTTCCAGGTACACGCCGCGCGTGGCGCCCAGCAGGTCGAACGGGTCGTTGACGTCGAAGCGCTGGATGCGCTGGTCGAAGGTGCGCTCCATGGCGGCCAGCTCGACGCGGCCGACGCGCGGCCTCTCGGCGCCGCCGAAAGCGGTGGCCAGCACCAGCGACAGGAACGCGGCCCGGTTCATCGCCGCACCCCCACTTCGGCGCTGGCCAGGTACAGCACGTTGAACTTCTTCTGAAGCACGCTCAGGGTTTCCTCGAAGGCCACGCGGTCGGCGCGGCGATCGAAGTCCAGGCGCTTCTCGGTCTCGGCCACCAGTTGGGCCGTGCGCTGGGCCTGGCGCGCTTCGCTTTGGGCGACCGCCGCGGCGACGGCGGGTTCCAGGCGCTTGGCCACCTCGGCACTGATGCGGCTCTGTGCGGCCGCCATGTCCGGGGAGGTGGGAGCGGCGGGCCTCACGAGCGCATGCACCAGTATGGCCACCGACAGCATAGCGGCGGCGGCGAAGCCCAGCCGGGGCGCCGACTGCCACCAGCGTTGCCACCAGCGGGCCTCGAAGACCTGGTCGGAGACGAAGGCGATGCGGCGCGGCGGCTCTTCCTCCCGCAGCGCGTCGAGCGCGGAGCGGGTCAGGCTCAGGCGCTCCAGCTCGTGCTGACAGGCCAGGCAATGCTTCACGTGTTCCTCGACTTGCTGGCGCTGCTCTGGCGCGAGCTCCTCGAAGAAGTAGTCTTTCAAATCGAACGGCGAGCAGGTCATGGGACACCCCGCGTATGGATGGGAGCCAAGGTGTCCTTCAGGAGGTCGAGGGCCGTGTACAGACGCGACTTCACGGTGGAAACCGGGCAGGCGAGAATCTCGGCCATTTCCTCGAACTTGAAGCCCTGGCAGATCTTGAGCACCACGGCCTCGCGCTGGTCCGCGGAGAGGCGCCCCAGCGCGCCGGCGACCGCCAGGCTGAGCTCGGCCGGGAACAGGCCGTAGCTGGCGGTCTCGGCCGGGATCTGGGGCGGCGGCTCGCCTTCCGGCCGGTGGCGGCGCAGCAGCGAGTAAGCCTCGTTGTGCGCGATGCGGAACAGCCAGGAGGCAAACCGGGTGTCATCCTCCAGCCGGCCGAGGTTCTGATAGGCTTTCAAGAACGTCTCCTGGCTCAGGTCGAAGGCGTCCTCGCGATCGCCCACCAGGCGCAACAGGTAGTTGAAGACGCGCTTCTCCCAACGCGAGACCAGCAGGTTGTAGGCTTCCACCTCGCCCCGCCGGGCCCGCCCGATCAGGTCGCGATCCTCGACCTCCCGAAAGATCACTCTGGCTCCATGTTCAATGACGCTCGCCAGCGCCAAAAAGTCGGACGCGGGGTACCTTTCAGTGTAGCGGGTGGGGGGCCAGCGGATGGAGTGGAAGCGCAAGCTCTCCGGCGCCCAAAGCCGTGGAGCGGGATTGACCACGGGAGGAGCGCGCCGTCTTCAATGAAGCATCCTGCTGCCCTTTTCTTCCTTGAGTTCACCTGCCAGATGGGATAGAATCTTCCTGCCGGTTCGCCAGACGTTTTCTGGCTCTGGAGGTGGACGATGAGACGGGGCAAGCGGCTGGCGTTTCCCACCATTCTCCTCGCAGTCCTCTGCGGTTCTGCTGCGGCGGATTCCAGCGGGACCGTGGCCGTCAGCGGCAAATCGAACATCTTTGCGGCAGGCCGCACCACGGCTTTCAACGGAACGCTTCCGCCCTCCTTCCGGTTCACCTCCGGAGCGGGTCAGGTGCTCAGCTTCTCGAGCGTCACCGGGACGGTGACCGGCAGTCCGACCTCCGGCGCCAACGGGCCCGACGGCGGCGCCGGGTTGCCCACCAACATCAATTCTTATCAGGGCATCTCCGGTATTGTGCACACGACCAGCTCGTTGTTCCTGGTGGGCGTATTTCTGGACGACTCGACGCCTG
>CAZIRH010000596.1:0-2436 GCA_964541065.1 uncultured Solibacteraceae bacterium | reverse complement strand
GGCCTCCGCGATGTTGAGGGCCGTCTGGCCGCCCACCGTCGGCAGCAGGGCGTCGGGCCGCTCGCGCTTGATGACCGCCTCGACGACCTCGGGCGTGATGGGCTCGATGTACGTGCGGTGGCCGACGGTTGGGTCGGTCATGATGGTGGCGGGGTTGGAGTTGATGAGCACGACCTGGTACCCCTCGTCGCGGAGGGCCTTGCAGGCCTGGGTGCCGGAGTAGTCGAACTCGCAGGCCTGGCCGATGATGATGGGCCCCGAGCCGATGATCATGACTTTATGGATGTCGGTACGCTTGGGCATGGGTGAACTTAAACAGGCATTATCGCGGATTGCGGCGGGGGGTGTGAGGCGGGGGCTGGCGCGGCGTGCCGGCCGGGCCCCCGCTCTGAGTCATGCGGTCTTTCTGAGAGCCTGCTCCACCGCCCGCCGATTGCGGTCGATGACAGTCAAGTATGCGCGCACGGCGGCGTCAGGCTTCCGGCGTCCCTGTTCCCAGTCCTGGATGGTACGGGCGCTGAACCCGTACCGGCGAGCGAAGACCGCCTGGGATAGGCGGCAGCGGACGCGGATGGCTTGCACGTCTACGTGTTGAGGAATCGCCGCCGGCGCTTCATCAACAGCGGCGATCGCGCGCTTGCCCCGCGCCAATTGGCCGGACGCCGCCGCGGCGCGTATCAACTCCGTCGCGTAGCCGGGATTTTTGTCCCACCACTGGGCCTCTTCGGCCTCGGTGGCGCATTCGGACCAGTGCTTCTTCTTCCGTGGCACAGTCAACTCCTCAATCTGCGGTATGTGGCTCGCTGGCTCCGGTTGGCTGGGTAAGCCGTTACCACCCTGATCATGTTCATGCGAGAGGTGTGGATGACCACCAGCACCCGTCCGGCAGCGGTCTCGCCGATCTTCACCCAGCGCCGCTCGTGGCCCACCTCGCTCTGGCGAAGCGTCAGGGGTTCCTGGCGCAAGACTTCCTCGGCTTCGGCTGGTGCGATGCCGTGGCGGGCCGTGTGCTCAGTATTGAACCGGTCCCAATCGAACCTGAGGTCAACGGCCACCGTCTTAGTATACGGCAATGCCGTATAAGTGTCAAGCGGCGGTGGCACTGCTCAGGGAGAGGTGCCGGGTTTGGCGCCGCCCGCCACATCCTTCCGCTTCACCCGCAGCTTCTCAAAGTCGGCCGCGCTGATGACGTAGAACCAGTCGGCGAAGCGGCTGTTGAGATCGCGGGCGCGGCGCTCACCCGCCGCGGCGTCGCCGCCGTAGCGGGCGGCGCGCGCCGCATCGAAGTTCACGGTGGCAAACAGGTAGCGGTCCGCGCCGGCCGCGGGCTTGGCTTCGCCGGCGCCGGCAGCCACCTCGCCGAAGCGCAGCGTGTAGACCAACCCGTCGGCGGTCTCGACCGCCATCTCGCCCTCGTTGGCGTACAACCTGCCATTCGGCGCCAGGAAGAAGCCCTTCTGGCGCAGCGCCATGGCCGTCTCCAGCGACAGCCGCACCTGCCCCTGTTTGAGGTCCGCGGCCAGGGCCGGCGGCTTGGGCTGCGCGCCGGCGACCTTCAGGGTGTCCAGCGTCGCGGCCATGGCCTTCACCGGGGCCAAATCGAACTTCGCCGCGCCCTCCAGCTTCCACTGGTCCTTCTCCTGGGTCAGCACCAGGGTCTCGACGTTGCTCAGCCGCCCCAGCGCCTCGTCGATCGAGTAGCTGTTGACGGTGACCTTGCGGATGGAGGGGCCGGCAATGCGCAGCAGGTTGGCGTCCACCCAGTCGGCGAAGCGGGCCGCAGGATCGGCGTCGGTCTTCACCGCATAGACGCGCTTGGCGCCCGGCACGCGCGCATAGCGGTAGCCGGACTTGCCCTCCACCGCCTTGCCCAGGATGTAGTCGGCCAGCACCTCGCCGCGCCCGTCGCGCAGCGTGACGCGCTTGCCGCGACCGGCCAGTCCCGCCACCTTCTGGTCCAGCGGATCCACCACGCCGTACTGCGCGTGGTCGGCCGGGGAATCCGAGCGCACCAGGTCCTTGCGCAGGTCCATCAGCGCCGCGGCGGTCTTGGCCATGCGCTCGCCGGCGTCCACCGGGTAGTTGAAGTGCGAGGTGATCAGCCAGCGACCGCGCTGGAACTGCACCTTGAAGGGCCGCGCCGTGGCGGTGGCCTCGTCGTAGTCGATGACCTCGATCGAGCGGGGCGCCTGCGCATCAGTGAACTTGGGGTAGAAAGCCTCGCCCTGGTCGCTCATGATCTCCGGCGTGGCGCTCTCGGGCTCGACCAGCGCGGCCACCACCGCCAGCGCCGCCGCCGCCGCCACCAGCAGCCCCGTCTTGACCCGTTCCCGCATCAGCGTCGCTCCTCGACGAGCCGGTCCACCGGCACGCCGATCCGCTCGCGCCGCAGGCGTCGCAGCGACACCAGCACGAACACCAGGAAGGCCGGCGCCG
>CAZIRH010000595.1:0-2436 GCA_964541065.1 uncultured Solibacteraceae bacterium | reverse complement strand
GTAACCCCTCAGTCTCGGGGATGGGCTTGAGGTTGAGCGCACTAGTACGGCAGCGGCGCAGGGTGCCGCTCAATGGCGCCAGCTTGGACGGCGGGATAGGGCTCAACTGGTGTCGAACAGCAGGGCAACGGGGTTTTTGGTGGGATCGGCCGCGAGTTGGTCGAGTACGGACTTAAAGTGCGCTTCCGGATCAGCGACCCGCTTGGCCAGCGTGTGGACCACGCTCATCAGGATCTCGCGTGTTTTCGCCCCGGCGTCGGATTGCGACCCGAAGCTCACCTTGCGGGCGATGACCGTCGGGCGCAGTTCACGCTCCGCCCGGTTGTTGTCGGCCGGAACCGCACGGTTCTCCACCCAGTGGTACAGACGATGGGCGTTGTCGCGGAAGATGCCCTGGAGCTGACGAACACCCAGGTGATTGGCCGGTTGCTGAACCAGGTCCACGATCTGTTGCTGAATCTGGTGCGCTTGAGCGTAATAGTCGGCCTGGGCGAGCGGCCGCCCGCCGAGGTGCATGGCCTCGGCCAGCAGCGGGATCAGGGTGGAAGTGAACGCCGTCACCTCCACCTCGCCGGGGAACTCCTTGGCCAAGTCCTCTACGTCCCGCAGCAGATGCGCGTAACAGTATTGCAGTTGGCAGGGCGATTGGTTGTAGGCGTTGTAGCGGTCCACCACCAGCACGCCGCCCAAGGCTGACGCGCCCAGCACCTCCTTGGGCACCTGCGCCGAACGCGTCGCGCGGAACAGAAACAGGCTCACCGTCGCACTGGCGAACAGCCAGGCGTAGCCCGAGCGGCCGTCGGTGCGCCAGCCCGTCTCATCCGCGTGCCGCACCGGAGCTTGCCGATACTCCTCGATCAGCTTCGGAATCACACCCCGGAACAGCGCCGCCATGCGGTGCAGGATCTCGAACACCGCCCCCAAGCCGATGCCCAGTTGATCGCACAACCGCCCCACCGGAATCCCCTGGCGGTAATGCAGGAACACCACCTGGGTGATGAGTTGATTGCCGTACAGACTTTTGGGTAACACCTCCGGCGCGCGCGCCTGCAATGTCTTGCCGCAACGCGGGCAGCGCGCCCGCTCCAACTCATAGAGAATCGGTTCGGCGCGTAACGGCTGGCTGTCGATGACCGAGCGGTCGCGGTATTCTTTGTGCTCCAGCGGTCCACCGCAGTGCGGACAGGCCGGCCCCACGGGTATCGTTTCGATGCGCTGGGCGTTGCTGTCCTCGACTGTCTGGCGCCCGTGGCCGGTGTGCCCCGGCTTGGCCCCGCCGGGCTTGCTACGCTGCTCCACGGCCGTGTTGGCTTTCACGGGAATCTTCGCTGATGGCGTGGAAGAGCCGAATGGCCCGGCTTCGGCCTTGCACTCCAGCCGGTGCACTTTCTCGCGCAGGCTTTGGATCTCCTGCTTCAGCCGATCGATGGTGCGCTGTTTCTCCAAACAGCTTTCGCACAGGTTGAGATTCACTCGCACCGCGGGCCTGCCTCTTCCTCCGGTTCTTTCCAGGCCGGCGCTGCGGCACTTCGCAACCGCTCAGCCGCGTGGCGGCACAGCGGATACACGTAGAGATCTTTCACCGCCTCGCCATGGGCGGCATGCTCGCGGTCCATGCGCCCGCGCCCGCTGGTCTGGCCCAGGGGAATCCAGTTCGCCGCCCGGTAACAGGTGCCGCGGAATCGTTCCGCATCCACCAGCGTTTCCAGAAGCAGCGGCCGATAGCCGTACAGCTTCTCCCAGTCCCGCGGCAACTGGCGCGCGCACCGCGCCAGGATCTTGCTGGCCAGCCCTTTCACCCGCACCCAGGGCAGGATGAGAAAGCGGCTGTTGTTGACGATGTACTGGAGGTTGTGCGTCCGCTCGTCCTCGCTCCAACCGATCCAGCGATCCCGCGCCGCCATCTTCCAGGCCGGCGAGGACCACAGCAGGCACGCCAGCACCTGGCCGGGCGCTCGCTCGCTGCGCACCAGGTAACGCAGGCTGGCGCCGAACGGCACCCGATAGCCCAGATAGTGATGGCGGTCCAGTAGCTCTTTGAACAGCGCGTGATTCCCGCCGTGGTCTGCCTGCCCCCCGCGCACCACCTCCAGGCGCAACGGTTCCCACTCTCCGGCCGAACCGTGAATCTCCGCTTGCGATTCGCCACGCTCGGTGCGCGGCACCCGCCGCGGCCCCGGCGCGCCGGCGCCTCGCCGCACGGGTAACCCCAGCAGGCCCTGCCCGGCCAAGTGCTCGATCAGCCGCCGGCACTCCAGATTCTTCAGCCCGCCGCTGGGCCGCTTCCACTCCAGCAGTTCACACGCCGTCCGCGCGATCTCGGTAATGCCCAAGCCGGCAAACTCAGAAGTGATCTGACGGATCAGTTCCAGATCGGCGGAGGAGAACTCGCGACCGGCGAAGGTCAGTGGCGGCAGGACGGGGTCGCTCATCGGC
>CAZIRH010000594.1:0-2480 GCA_964541065.1 uncultured Solibacteraceae bacterium | reverse complement strand
GGGATGTCTGCTTCGGTCCGCTCGGCCTGCTGGAGGGCGCTCCGCAGTCTGATCCCACCGAGCGACTTGGCGATCGACGACCGCATCGAGTACAGCGTGTGGCAGGCGGCCACCAGCATCGTTCCCACGGCGATGGGTCGCGCCACGCTATGCCAGACCGCGTCGGCGATCACGTCCCAGGGGGCGTTTCCGGTCGCTCCCAGCCGCCGTGGCAGGTCTGGATCAAAGAAGAGCAGCAGGGGAACGAGCACCCACCAGGCGATGACGCCGCCCGCCGCGTTGATGGAGGCCAGCCGCGGCCCGATGATGTAGCCAATGCCGATCAACGCCGGCGAGAGCGCCGGCGTGGACCACCACACGCCGCCCCGGTGGCTCACTTCCCCCAGCAACCGGTCGGTGAGATCGTAGTGACGGACTAGAGAGCGCGGGAAAGCCAGGAACCCCTGGAGATATTCCCGGAACACCTGGAGCCCCTGGTCGCTCTTGAGCACCTGAAAGAGGGCGGCGAAGCCCATGGCGCCGAAAAGCTGGCGGGGCGCGTCGCCGGCGCGGTCGCCGGCTTTGACGATTTCGGCGCTGGCCACGCTCTCCGGCCACGGCAGCCCGGCATCGACGCACAGCGGCCGCCTCAGCAGGATGATGAAGAACACGCCGATCAGCCCGCCGGTCAGCAGCACCAGCGCCGCTTCCCAGTAATGCGCGCGCAGGTCCGCCCACAGGCGGGCGCCGCCCATCTCGACCATCATGAAGGCCGGGATGGTGAAGATGGCCCCGGCCACCAGCGCCTCGCCCACCGAGGCCGCCGTCCGCGCGATGTTCTGCTCGAGCACCCCGCCCCGGAACCGCGGCAGCCGGAACAGCGCCAGCGCGATCACCGCTGCCGGGATGGTGGCCGCCACGGTCTGCCCCGCCTTCATGCCCAGGTAGGCGTTGGCCGCTCCGAAGACGAAAGCCAGAAACAGCCCCAGGCCGACGGCCTTCAGGGTCATCTCCGGGGCGGCGTTGGGAGCGGGCATAGACTCCCACTATAGTGCCTGCGGGCGAGGCATGCCCTGCGCTCTACTTCCCCTTCAGCTCGCTGGCCGGGATCACCGGCAGCAGCACGTGCGAGGCGTAGCGCGCGTCGTGGTAGATGGTCTGCTCGGCCTTGACGAAGGTAGTCTCGACCTCGTTGTGCCCGCCCGTGTTCAGGTTCCGCGAGAACAGCGGGTAGGACGCCGAGGCCACCTCGACCCGCAGCCGGTGACCGGCGGCAATCGTGATGCCCATCTGCCACAGGTCCAGCTTGAACTCGTAGACCTGGCCCGGCTTGAGCAGCTCGGGCTTGCTCATCGAGCGCCGGAAGCGCGCCCGCAGCTTGGCCCGGCCCAGCGGAATCGGGAACATCTTCCCGTCTTTGTCTACCTCGGTCAGGGTCATGTGCCAATCCGTGTCGCGGGCCGAGGAAGAAGCATAGAGCACCGCCGAAATAGGCCCCGCAAACGTCAATGGCTCTTTGAGCGGCTCGGAGACATACACCAGTATGTCGCGCCGCGCCTGGGTGACCTGCTCGTGGTGCGCCTCGCGGATCTTCTTCTTCTCCTCGGCAGAGCGAACCAGTTTCTCCTCCTCCTCGGTCTCTTCGTAGTAGTACGGAGCAGGCGTGGGGTCCCCGGGATCGTAGACGTAGCGGTCGGGCGCTGAGCCGGCGGGCGGCGGCTGAGCGGTCAGCCGCCCGTCGCCCTTCGAAGTGTTGGCGTTGCCGTTGCTCGCCAGGTACCACTTCTCGAAGCGCGTAGCAGGGAGCGGGTACACGTCGCCCTCGAGCCACTGGTTGGTCCCCATCACGAAGATCTTCACCAGCGGCTCCTTGGCGATGCCGTTGTCGATGCCCTTCAGCCAGTAGTCGAACCAGCGGAGGTAGTCGCGCTGGAGGTTGATGATGGCCTGGGGGCCGAAGTCGTGATCACCGATGCGCCGCGAGGCCTGGTCGGTGTGCCCCCACGGCCCCAGCACCAGCTTCTGGTTGGGGTGCCCGCACTCCCTCATGCGCAAGTAGTTGAGCTTCGAGCCGATGCCGTCCCCGTCGAACCACCCCGACTGGTGGAACGCCGGGATGCGCACCCCCTTCAAGCGCTCCAGGAAGTTGGCCTGCTCCCAGTAGGCGTCGTTCGTGGGATGCTGGATCCACTTCCGCCAGTATGGGTTCTCTTTGCCCAGCACCACCTTGTCCAGGTCGATGACCGGCAGCGGCTGGAGCAGCTTTATGTACTTCTTCTCGCCGATGCGGCTCAGCGCCACCCCGCCCAGGTCGGCCGTGGCGTTGCTCTCCAGGATGTCCGCCCACCAGATGGCGCCCAGTGTGAAGAACGTTCCGTACTCGTAGGGAATGTTGTAGAAGGGATCCGGCGGCGCCACGTTGGGAATGATGGTCACCAGGTGCGGCGGGCGCCGGCTGGCCGCCCACCACTGCACCCAGCCCACGTAGGAGCCGCCGATCA
>CAZIRH010000593.1:0-2493 GCA_964541065.1 uncultured Solibacteraceae bacterium | reverse complement strand
GTTCGGTGCACTCCAGCACCGCGCCGGCCGCGCGGAACTTCTCCGCAATATCGGGGAAGTTCTCCATGTGCGGCCCGATAACGATGGGGCGCGAGAGAAGAGCCGGCTCGAGGATGTTGTGTCCGCCCCGCCGGGCCAGCGTCCCCCCCATGAACACCACGTCGGCCAGGCGGAACAGCCCGGCCAGCTCTCCGATCGAGTCGAGCAGGAGCACGCCCGGAAGGCACAACTCCGCCTCCGGACCCAGCACCGAGCGCCGCACGAAGGCCACACCCGCGCGCGCCAGCGCCTCACCCGCCGTCTCGAAGCGCTCCGGCCGCCGCGGCACCAGCACCAGCAGCAAGCCGGGGCGGCCGGCCGCCAGCCCCCGAAAGGCCTCGATCACCGCCTCGTCTTCATCCACGTCTCCGGCCGCCGCCGGCGGCATGGTGCTGGCCGCGATCCACACGGTTTCCGGACGCAGCCGCTCGATGAACTCCACCACCGCGGCCGGGGCCGCGGCCCGCCGCGGATCGAAATCGTATTTCAGATTGCCGGCCACGCGCAGCCTGTCGGCCGGAGCGCCCAACGCCGCGTACCTGGCGCGGCTGATCTCGTTCTGGACCAGGATGGCGTCCGGCAGCCGCAGCACGCGGGCGAAGAACCATTTGAGCGCCCGGTAGCGCGGCCAGGCGCGATCCGAGACGCGCCCGTTCACCACCAGCAGGCGGCACCCGGCGCGCTTGGCCTCGCGCCACAGGTTCGGCCAGATCTCGGTTTCCATGACCACCAGCAGCTTCGGCCGCAGCGCGCGCAGCACTCTGCGCACGGCGAAGCAGTAATCGACGGGCGCGAAGAAGACGCCCTCGGCCAGCCCTGCCAGCTTCTGCTCGGCGGTCGCCCGGCCCGCCAAAGTGGCGGTGGAAACAAACAGCGGCGCCAGCGGGTGCTCGGCGCGGAGCCGCCGTAGCAGCTCCACCGCCGAGATCACCTCGCCCACCGAAACCGCGTGCACCCACACCGCGCCCGGCACCGGCTGGCGGAGACTCTCCGGCAGCCGGCCCAGCCGCTCTGCCAAGCCCGGCCAGTACCGCCGGTCGCGGACCACGCGCCAAGCCAGGTACACTACCATGAGAGGGAACCCCAGAACCTGTAACGTTCGGTAGAGCACGTACATGGGCTTGAAGTGCTTGATTGTACTCCTCATCGCGGGCCTGGCTCAGGCCGCCGCTAAAGACCAGCCTAAGTTCTCGCCCGGACCCATCACCAGCTTCCCCGCCCGGCAGACCGACAACCAGGTGACCGTGGCCGCGCGCCCCTTCGTCAAAGAGGCCGACCTGCGGGCCGCCTTCGGAAAGCTCAATCCCAACGTGCACGGCCTCCTGCCCATACTGCTGGCCATAGCCAACGACGGCGACCAGACGGTGGCGCTGGACCGCGTGCGTATCGAGCTGATCACTCCCGATCGCCAGCGCATTGAAGCCACGCCTGCTTCCGACGTCCGCTTCCTTTCCGGTCCACGCAAGCCCGGTATGACTCCCGGCCCGATCCCGGGCCGGACGCGGGTCTCGCGCTCGAAGAACCCGCTGGCCGCCTGGGAGATCGAAGGCCGCGCCTTCAGCGCACGCATGCTGCCCCCGAAGGAAACCGCCAGCGGCTTCGTCTACTTCCAGGCGCGCTTCCAGCCTGGCTCCCGGCTCTACGTAACGGGCATCCGCCAGGCCGCCAGCGGCAAGGAGCTGCTCTACTTCGAGCTGGTGCTGGATTCGGAGTAGCGGCTCCGCAGCGCGCGGCGGTGGAACGGATACAGCAAGAGCCCCAGGACGAAGCCCAGGCCGCTCGACAGGTAGTGCAGGGCGTGCAACGGCAGTGCGCCCAGTGCAAACCAGGGCCCCTTGTGCTGCGCCAGAAACCAGTAGAAACCGCGGTTCAGCCACACCAGCCCCGCCGCCGTCGCCGCTGCCGCCACCGCCCACAGCGAGCCGGGCGCGGGCCGGCCCGCCGCCGCAACTCGCAGGCACTCGAAGGCCGCTCCGCCCGCCAGCAGACACACCAGCGCCACGCTGACACGGTGCTCCCACCGCAGGTTCAGGTCCGCGGGCATCGAGCGGAACTGGAGCACCAGGTGGGTCCAAGGCACGGCCCGGTCCAGCAGGTCGGTCTTCAGCATCCGCCAGAAGCCCCAGTGCTTGAGGTGCTTCACGCGCAACTGCTTGTCCAGGCGGATCCGCCCGCCGGCCTGCCGCAGCCTCCAACCGAACTCGATGTCCTCCAGATACGGCTTCGCGTAGGTCTCCCGGAAACCGCCGTGGGATTCGAACGCCGCCCGGCGCACGGCTCCGCACCCGGTCCAGAACGCGGTGGCCTCGGAGCGGCTGCTCTGATGGATGTAGCAGTGGAGCAGGTTGCGGTACTGGGAAGTGAAGCCCGGCGCACCCGGGGTATCGTCGTACGAGCCAATGATGGCGTCGAGGCCCGCTTCCTGGGCAAAGGCGCCCTGGATGCGGCGCAGAG
>CAZIRH010000592.1:0-2493 GCA_964541065.1 uncultured Solibacteraceae bacterium | reverse complement strand
TGATCTGGGCTATTTGTGTGAATGTTTTGGTTGGATGGTGGTGTTGCGTCACGTGTTCGGCGCGCACGGGCCACTGCTGATGGGCATGGGCTCGGCCTCGCGCGCTCGCCCGCGCCGGTACGCCGGCGGGCGGGCCGAGCGCGGCGACTTCTACCAGTTGGTGGCCGGCGTGGGTTCGATCCGCAAGTCCCGCGACTCCGCCGTCCTGCTGTGGGGTGGCTTCGGCTCCTGCGACTCCATTCGCACGATCCGCGACGGCCAGCGCTCGCCGGTTTCTCCGCCGCGCCAGGACTGGCTGGTCGGCGTCTCGCGCGTGGGCCTGGGGCGGGGACCGGTCAGCCTCACCGCGGGCGCGTTCGTCGGCGGCCTGGGGCGCGAGCCGCTTCACCTCGGCTTGAACCTGGGGCTGGCGTTCCGGCTGTTCTGACGCGGAGGTGGCCATGTCTGGGCTGCTCGTTGTGGTTGTGCTTCTCGGCTGCTCTGCCGGGCTGGCCCGCGCCGGCGGGCCTCCGGCTCCGGCCGGCCAGATCCGAATTGGCGAGATCCGCGGCGCAGAGTACTTCCCCGAGACCAACCGTTTCGTGCTCTACGCCACGGAGCCTGCGCCGGGCAATAGCACGCAGCTCTACATCGACGACGTGGCCCGGCTGGCTCTGGCGGTACTGCGCTGGGGCGATTTCGCCTTCTCCCTCGAACAGGAGGGCGATCTGCTGAAGATCCACTATCTGCCACCCGAGGCCGGCGAAGTCATCCGCCCCATCCTCCACTGGACCACGGTCGAGGAGACGCTCCTGTTCACGGACACCATGCTCAAGAACCTCGCTCAGGGCAGCCGCGTCTCGAAGGACCTCCGGACCGGCCCCAGCGAGTTCTTCCTCTGCGCCCAGGAGCTGGAGGCCTGGGTGGAGTCCGGGCGGCCGCTCAAGTCCTTCCCCATTCAGCCCTACGTGACCTACTTCGATCTCCAGACTCAGTACGGCTTCGACGGCTTTCAAGGCGTCGGTTTCTGGTTCGTCAACCCCAGAATCGTGGTGAAAGCCGCCAGCCGGGCGGAGGGAGCCGACCCGCCGCGCTGCGTCTACCACTTCACCGGCAATCTCACCGCGGAGATGGAAAAGCTGCTCACCGACAGGAAGGTGGCGGCCCAGTTTCGCCGGCTGCGGGCCCTGCTGCTGCTGTGCAAGACCTTCGGCTGGGCGCGCTCGATCTTCGTTCCGATTGACCCGGTGCACCTAGCCTCGTTCCGCTGCCGCGAGCGGCCCAACCGGCCGGTTCCTATCCGGCAGCGCCCGATCATCCTCGGGCACCGGGGCAAGGTTGAGGCGATCGCGCTGCGCGGGGGAGTCGTCTTCTCTGCGGGTGCCGGCTTCGCCCTCAGCGCCCCGCCGGCCAAGGCGTCTCCTACCGGACCGGTTCTCGTTCGCGGTTTCCTCGTCGAGCCGGCCGTGGGTCCTGAAGGCCGGCTGCTGGCGATTGACCTTAGCGGAATTCTCGGCTTGAGAAGGAGTGTTTCACCATGACTGTGAAGACTGTTCGCTCGATTCTGCTGGCGGCACTGGCCCTCGCGGCCGCGGGCTGGGCGCAGCCGCCGGCCGAGGTGATCAAGGGCTCGATCGAGGGCCCCCGGTTGCCGTCCAAGTTGCTGATCGCGGCCCTGACCGAGGAGGGTACGCTGGATCCGGCGCGCCCGCCCCTCGAGGTGCCCATCGGGGCCGGCGGCCGTTTCTCCGCCAGGCTCCCCAGCGGGCGCTACGCGGTGGCTTACCACCCCCCCTGCTACCCGGTGACTGCCTTCAGGATCAGCGCCGGTTCCGAAACGGTGCGCCTGGTGCTGGCTTGGGCTTCAGGGCGCGAACTGGCCGGGGCCGGGGCGCCCACCTTCCTGGCGCAGGAGACCGCCCGGCCGGATTTCAACCCTCTGGTCCGCGGCCGAACTCCGCTCAAGGCGGTTCCTGAGCACCTCGATGCCTACTTGAACCGGCAGACGGGGCAATTCAGCCTGCCGACCGTGGCGGCGTCCTCAAGCTCTCGCGGCCAGCGCGGAAGCTACACGAGCTCTTTGCCGACGGGCTGGTACTCCAGCTCCTACAATGCCGCTCTGGGCATGAGCAGCGCTCCCAGGTTCGGTCTCAGCTCCCCCAGCACGACCAGTCTGTGGTCCGGCCTGGCGAAGACCCCCAGCTTCAACCTGTCGCCGTCTCTGAGTCTCAGCTACAGCTCGATCTCCAGCATATCGGTGATCAAGATGCCCACGATTCCGGTGTCGAGTTCGCGCACCACCACCAGCTCGCTGTTCCCGTCGCTCCCCAGCGTCCCCATTCCCACCATGCCGAAGATTCCTACCCCGAGCTTCCCTACGATTCCGCCCAGTCTCGGTGGGGGTTTCGGAGGCAAGCTGGCCGGAGGTGTGATGTTGGAAGCGCGGCTGTGGTGCGAGAAGTGATCGGAGCCGCTAGCGTCCTGCTTCGCAGATAGCCGGACAATGCTGCCGCG
>CAZIRH010000591.1:0-2507 GCA_964541065.1 uncultured Solibacteraceae bacterium | reverse complement strand
GTGAGCGCCGCGAACGGAGGGCGCCGGCCGTCGAGGCGCCGGCTCAGGCCGCGGCGCCGCCGGCCGAGACGGCCCACCCGGCGCGTCCGGCTCCCATGCTGCCGCCTTTGACGCCCCCGCCGCAGCCGGCCTGGAAGCAGGAGCCCGCGCCGGAAGCCCCTCCGGCCCAGCCCACCAAGGAGAACTGAGCGCCATGCTGATGCCCAAAAAGGTCAAGCACAGGAAGCAGCACCGCGGGCGGCGCACGGGGAAGGCCTGGCGGGGCAGCCAGCTCGCTTTCGGCGACTACGGGCTGAAGGCGCTGGAAGCGGCCTGGATCACCGACCGGCAGATCGAAGCGGCCCGCGTGGCCATGACCCATTTCATCAAGCGCGGCGGCAAAGTCTGGATCCGCATCTTCCCGGACAAGCCCATCACCAAGAAGCCGGCCGAGACGCGCATGGGCAAGGGCAAGGGCGCGCCCGAGGGCTGGGTGGCGGTGGTGTTGCCGGGCCGCATGCTCTTCGAGATGGAGGGCGTCACCCGGGAGACGGCCGAGCAGGCCATGCGCCTGGCGGCGCATAAGCTGCCCATCCCCACCCGGCTGGTGTCGCGGCCCCAGGTGGAGCAGGAGAACCCATGAAGGCGGACAGACTTCGTGATCTGGACACCAAGGAGCTGGAGACGCAGGCCCGCGAGGCGGACGCCCAGTTGTTCCATCTGCGGCTGCAAATGGGCATGGGGCAACTGGAGGGCCTCAAGAAGTACCGCGTCCTTCGCAAGGACCGCGCGCGTCTGCTGACGCTGCTCGGCGAGAGACGGCGGGCCGAAGCCCGAGTGGCCGAGGCGGCCAAGAAAGGGTGAGTCCGGTGACAGGCCAGACGCAACCAGGTCGCAAGAACGAGAAGGTGGGCCAGGTGGTGTCCACCAAGATGCAGAAGACCATCGTGGTGGAGGTCTCCCGGCGCGTGGCCCACCCCCGCTACCGGAAGGTGGTCACGCGGCGCAAGAAGTTCTACGCCCACGACGAGGAGAGCCAGGCGCGGCTGGGCGACACGGTGCGCATCGTGGAATGCCGGCCGCTGAGCCGCCTGAAACGCTGGCGCCTGGCGGAGATCGTGCGGCGCGCGGCGCTGGTGGGCGTCGAGGACACCGAGACGTCCCGGCCCGAGGTGGACCGGAACGCGGAGCGCGGGGTGTAGAAGGTGGTAGCGCCGAGATCCGCAGCCCGTCGAGGGAGGACGCCATGATTGGCATGCGAACCATTCTGGAGGTGGCCGACAACAGCGGCGCCCGCAGGTTGCAGTGCATCCTGCCCCGCGGCGGCGACCAGGGCCTGCGGGCCGGCCTGGGCGACGTGGTGACCGCCAGCGTCAAGGAAGCCGCCCCGGACTCCCAGATCAAGAAGGGCAAAGTGGTGCGCTGCGTGATTGTGCGGATGCGGAAGGAGACGCGCCGCCGGGACGGCACCTACATTCGTTTCGATTCCAACGCGGCGGTGCTGATTAACCCCGAGGGCGAGCCGGTCGGGACGCGCGTGTTCGGACCGGTGGCCCGCGAGCTGCGCGACAAGCGGTTCATGAAAATCGTGTCCCTGGCGCCGGAGGTGATCTGATGGCTCGTCTGGCTGGTCGCTACCGCCCGCGCAAGGCCGGCGCTGCGCCGGCTCCCGCGCGCATCCTGCTGCGCAAGAACGACACCGTGGAGGTCATCACGGGCAAGGACAAGGGCAAACGGGGCCGGGTGCTGAGCGTGGACCCCCGGGCCGGCCGGGTGCTGGTCGAGGGGGTCCAGACGGTGAAGCGGCACACCCGCGCCAACCCCGCCCGGCAGATCAAGGGGGGCATAGCGGAGCGCGAGCGGCCCATCGCCGTCTCCAACGTCATGCTGGTGTGCCCGGAGTGCGGGCCGGTGCGCATCGCGCACCGTGTCGAGTCCAGCGGCGCCAAGACCCGCCGCATCCGCATCTGCCGCAAGTGCGAGGCCCCGCTGGACAAGAAAGGGTAAGCCATGCCGGCCAGAATCAAGGAGCTCTATCGGAAAAGCGTGGTCCCCAGCCTGATGAAGGAGTTCGGCTACACCAACGTCATGGCCGTGCCCCGGCTGGAGAAGATCACGCTGAACGTCGGGCTGGGGGAAGCCACGCAGAACCCCAAGCTGATGGACGGCGCCGCCGGCGAGCTGGGGCAGATTTCCGGGCAGAAGCCGGTGGTGAGCAAGGCCAAGAAGTCCGTGGCGGCCTTCAAGCTGCGCGCCGGCATGTCCATCGGCTGCATGGTCACCTTGCGCGGCGAGCGCATGTTCGAGTTCTTCGACCGGCTGGTGAACGTGGCGCTGCCCCGCGTGCGGGACTTCCGCGGGCTGTCCACCAAGTCCTTTGACGGGCGCGGCAACTACACGCTGGGCATCCGGGACCAGCTCATCTTCCCAGAGATCGACTACAACAAGGTGGAGAAAATCAAGGGCATGAACGTTTCCATCACTACCACGGCCCAGACCGACGCCGAGGGCCTGGCCTTGCTGCGGCA
>CAZIRH010000590.1:0-2509 GCA_964541065.1 uncultured Solibacteraceae bacterium | reverse complement strand
ATGACCGGCTGGCTGGCCCAGTGGCGGGAGCTGATCACCGACAAGGAGCAGAAGATCGCCCGTCCGCGGCAGCTCTTCCTGGGCTACGGGCACCGCGATCTGGTGCCCATGGGCCAGCGCGCCGCCGCGGCAGCCGCGGGCGCGCGCTAGCGGAGCTGGTTCCACCACCCGAGGGGCCGGCCCGACGCCGGCCCCCGCATTACTGTTGGCCCCCACTACGCCCGGCCCTGGCAGCCCTGACCGGCCAGCGCCACCCGGGCTGGACCGCCATACTCGGCCACTTCGTGCCGCTCAAGGCATGGCTGGATGAGCAGAACCCCGCCAAGCCACCGAGGTGGTGAACCCTTGTGGTAAGCTGATGGTCAAGTGGGGACTCGATGAAGCAGGGCCACAGCGCATTGGACGAGGTTGTCACCCTTGCGCGCCAGCTTGAACCGCTGGACAAGGTCCGCTTGGTGGAACGCCTCCTGCCGGATCTGGAAGCCTGCGTACAAGGCGGCAGCCGCACTCCACCGCGCTCGGCCTACGGTGCCTGCGCTGATCTGGGACGGGCACCTTCTGCCGAAGAAGTCCGGCAGACCCGGGAAGAAGCGTTCGGCGACTTTCCAGGGAACGACCGCCAGTGATAGCCGCCGTCGCTGACACCCACACCGTTCTGTGGTACCTGTTTGCCGACACCAAGCTGTCGCGCGTCGCTAGAGAGACCATCGAACAGGCGCTGAGTGAAGGGCGCTGCACGGGCGTGTCAGCTATGGCCCTGGCTGAGATCCTATACCTCGCAGAAAAGGGCCGAGTGGCTCCTGAGGCCTTCGGGAGAGTGCTCGCGATTGTCACAGATCCCTCCGGGCCGTTCCTGGAGTTGCCACTGGATAGCGCGGTCGTCAGCGCCATGCAGATGATCCCGCGGAATGAGGTCGCGGAGCTGGTTCCGTCACCGAGGGGCCGGCCCCGCGCCGGCCCCCGCTCTTGTTCTTGTCAGCGCCCCGACCCCGCGTAGCGCTGCTCGAGCTCGGTGATCTTGCGGAGGCGGGCCAGGTGCCGGCCGCCGGCGAAGGGCGTGGCCAGCCAGGTACGCACTACTTGCTCGGCCTGCGACACGGTCAGCAGCCGGCCGCCGAGGATCAGCACGTTGGCGTCGTTGTGTTCCCGGCTGTTGCGAGCTGTGGCGCGGTCATAGCACAGGGCCGCGCGGATCCCCGGCACCTTGTTGGCGGCGATGGCCGAACCGATGCCCGCGCCGTCGATAATGATGCCGCGTGCGGCCTGCCGGGCGGCGCGGGAGCATTGTTGCTGAGAGGCCACAGCGGCGGTGTGCAGCCCCACATGAACCTGAGGCGTCGCCCCTGGCCGGAGACCCCGGAGGTCCTGACCCGCGAGCACCGGATGGACCGCAGAGCCGTTCGCGACTACTTCGCCCCGTCGGCGCGGTGGCTGGAGGAGCAGAACCCCGGTCGGCCCCCGGGGTGGTGAGCAGCCGCGGCAGGCTCGGGTTAACTCGTCGGGTGGTCCCGTGCGGCCAAGCCCCTGCTATGATCAGTAGTGCCCGCTGCGGTAAACGCATCGATGAATGCCGAGAGCCGCAAGAAGCGTCTTGTCTTCGTCAGTCACAGCAGCCATGACACTTGGGTGGCGAGGCAGATCGCCCGCGAAGTAGCGATCTGCGGCGCCGAACCATTCCTGGACGAGGCGGATGTGGATGTGGGCGCGGACTTCGAGGAAGAGATTCTCGCCTTCCTTGAGAAGGCGGACGAGCTGTTGGTCCTTCTGACGCCCTGGGCGCTGAGTCGGCCCTATATCTGGGCCGAGATCGGCGCGGCATGGGGCAGGCGGATACCCATCGTGGCGGTGCTACACGGGATCAGTGCAGCGGAGTTGCAGTCCAGGCCCGAGGTGCCCTTGTTCCTGAAGAGGCGGGACTTGGTTGCCTTGAACGACGTGGATGCCTACTTCAGGCAACTGAAGTCCAGGGCGAGCGGAGGTATGATGGGAGAGGGTGGCAAGAGAGATGAGTGAACACAGAGTCTTCATCTCCTATCCGTTCTCGGAGGCAAATTGGGCGCGGGATTTCGCAAAGTCGTTGCAGGAGCGCGGCCTGGATGTTTGGCTGGATCAAGATCGCATCCGGGCCGGGGATCCTGTGCTGGAAGCCATTGAAAGCGGGCTCCGGGAGAGCGACGTCGTGGTGCTTCTAGTCACCGGTGATGCTCTCAACAAGCCCAACCTGTTCTTCGAGATCGGAGCCGCCATCGGCATGGGCAAGCGGCTCGTCCCAGTTGTTTCCCCGGACGTGAACCCGGCGTCGTTGCCGCTTTCCCTGCGAGTCAGAAGGTTCCTGGTGAAAGGGTCTCCCGAGGCTACTGCCGGGGCCTTCATCTCCGAGACCGCCGAGCCAGCTCCGCGCGCAGGGTTGTGAGGGCGCTGCCCGGCGCGCAGCTCATTCCTCAGTTCGCCGCGCCGCGTAGCGCTGCTCGAGCTCGGTGATCTTGCGGAGGCGGGCCAGGTGCCGGCC
>CAZIRH010000589.1:0-2536 GCA_964541065.1 uncultured Solibacteraceae bacterium | reverse complement strand
GGACTGGACCGAGCGGTTGCCGTGATCCAGAGGAGAAGGAGGAGAAAGATGCGTCGTGACGGTCCACGCTCGATCGTCTTGCTGACGCCGATCCTCGCCGCCCTGGCGCTGATGGGCCTGACGGCGTGCGGCGGGGCGCCCACACCAGTCAGTCCTGCAGCAACAGCTCCAGCGTCCGAGACTCCCGCGCCGCCTGTCACCGCCGGCCCATCCCCCACCCGTGCAGCGCGGCCCGCGCCGCCGCCTTCCGGCGACGTGGTCCGCCCCGAAGACCTGGAATACCTGGGCGCCTTCCGCCTGCCTGAGGGCGGCGACCGTCCCCTCACCTTCGCCTATGGCGGCAACGCCATGACCTTCAATCCCAACGGCGACCCCTCCGGCCCGAACGACGGCTTCCCGGGATCGTTGTTCATCACGGGGCACGACCGCTTGCCCTACGGTGAACTGCCCGATGGCGGCCAGGTGGCCGAGGTCAGCATTCCCATGCCGCTCTCCTCGCGCAGCCTGGCCGACCTGAATCGGGCTGAGTTTCTCCAGGATTTTAGCGATGTGGCTGCCGGGCACTTTCGTCAGTTGGAGGAGATTCCCCGCATTGGTCTGTTGTATCTCGATACGCCGGCCGTTGGTCCCAAAATTCACATCGCCTACGGGCAGCACATTGAGCCTGACCCCACGGTGCCGACACACGGCTGGTTCAGCCCTGACCTTTCGAACCCGGACCTTCAAGCGGAATGGTTCATCGGCAATCGATCATTCTACAGCGTGAACGACTATATGTTCGAGATTCCGGCTGCCTGGGCGGATGCGTATGCCCAGGGCCGCTATGTGGGCACCGGTCGCTTCAAGGATGGCGGCTGGTCGGGGATGGGCCCGGCGCTGATCGCCTATCGCCCCTGGGTGGACGAAAGCGGCGCTGCCCCGCCCTCCGGCGAGCGCCTGGAGGAGACGACGCTGCTGCTCTACGAAAACTCGATGAACACCGAGAACATCGAACGCTCTGTCGCGGGTTACCAGCACCCAGACGAGTGGAGCGGCGTAGCCTGGATTACCACCGCTGCGGGCAAGGCGGCGGTACTAATCGTCGGTGCTAAATCTAACGGCGAGAAATACTGGTATGGCTGGGCCAATCCTGCCGGCCCCGAGGAGCCGTGCATTGAAACAGAGTTCATCGGCCAGTTTCCCCTCTGCCGCCTGGCCGACGGCTCGCTCTGCCCGCCAGAAGATCTTTCCGGGTGCACAGGCCACAACGACTTCCGCGGCTGGTGGACCACCCGTTGGGACACGGAGTTCATCTTTTATGATCCGGCAGATCTGGCGCGTGTGGCTGCTGGCGAAATGGCCTCCTGGGAACCTCAGCCGTATGCCGTGCTGGACATAGACGAATTCCTCTTCCTTAACCCTTCTGGAGTCGAGCAGGAGATGCTCGGCACAGGGGATCAGCGCCGATACCGCATCGGCGACGCGGCCTATGACCGGCAGAACGGACTGCTCTATGTGCTGGAACTGTTCGCCGATGAAGCCAGCCCGCTGGTGCACGTGTGGCGTGTGGGGCAGTAGAGAGGATCGAGCTGCCGCCAGGTTGGCCCCAAGCGCTGCCGTAAGCCCGCTTCTCCGCTCGATCCCGGCCCGCGCCGAAGACCCCGCTACGCTTGACGCTTGCGGCGTCCTGCGCCATTATTGCCGGCCGTAGGCCAAACCGCCGCCTTCCGCCGGCGGCGGATGCGCCTCTGATGCGAGCTCTGTCCTGGGTGAATGAACCCATGGAATCGCGTGTCCGCCCCATAGCCCAGCGCTGGGATCGGGTCACCGACTACCTGGTCCGCGTGGCCCAAGCCGTGGACCCGAGGCGATGGGCTGACCCTTCCCCCTATTCAGGCTGGACCTACAAAGACCTGCTGGCCCACCTGGCGACAGGTTACACCGTCCGCCTCGCCCAACTACGTAGCATCGTCGAGACGGGACGGGTCGGCTCGGCGCCCGACGCCGATGCGGCCAATGCGGAGAACATAGCCCGGCACCGTGCGTCCTCGCCGGAGGCGCTGGTTGAGGAGATGGTCCGGCAGCGGTCGGAGGTGCGGCGGCTCATGGGCCTCCTGAGACCAGAGCACCTGGAGGTGAGGACGAACGTGCATCGACGGGGCCAGCCGCCGAAAGACGGCCCCTTTCTCGAAGCGCTCCAGCACTGGCACGGGCACGACCTGGAGCACGCGGCGGACCTGTCGCCCATCATGCGATGGCCGGTGGCACCACCGGAGGTGTAGCGAGTAGGGGCACCCGCCACGGCGTCGACAGCGCCGCCGCTCAAGAGATCGCGGGTAGGGGCGCAGCATGCTGCGCCCCTACGGCTCGAACACCACGTCTCCCGGGCTCCCACAGGTCCCCATAGTCTGCTAATCTGTTTTCTGTCTGTGTGAATCTGTGGCAGTCTTCGCCGACGGGCGCTGAGCACTACGAAGGGAGACCACCACGATGGAATACCGTGACATGCTGGTCGAGCTGCGCGATGGCGTCGTCACTATCACCCTCAACCGGCCCG
>CAZIRH010000588.1:0-2550 GCA_964541065.1 uncultured Solibacteraceae bacterium | reverse complement strand
GTGAACTCGCCGAAGCGGCCGTGCTTGAGCGCCAGCGGGCTGCCGCACTGCGGGCAGTTCTCCTCCAGCGGCACGTCCGGTTTTCGCTCCTCCGCCCCGATGCGCTTGGTGGTCTTGCAGTCGGGGTAGCCCGAGCAGGCGTAGAAAGTGCCGAAGCGGCCGCGCTTCAGCACCATGGGGCGCCCGCAGTTCTCGCAGTAGTCCGCGTCCTCCTGCTCGGTCAGGTCCGCGCCGGCCACGTCGGGAAGGTCCACCGTCAGCTCGCGCGTGTTGGCGCACTCCGGATACCCGCTGCACCCGATGAAGCTGCCGTGGCGGCCCCAGCGGATCACCATGGGCTGGCCGCATTTCTCGCAGGTCAGCTCCGTGGGGATCTCCAGCCGCTTGATGTCCGTCATGTGCTTCTCGGCGCGGCGCAGGTCTTTCTGGAAGTCCTTGTAGAAATCCTTCAGGGCGGCCCGCCAGTCCAGCTTGCCTTCCTCGATCTCGTCCAGCTCGTCCTCCATGCGGGCGGTGTAGCGGACGTCGAAGATGTCGTCGAAGCTCTCGATGAGCAGGTCCGTGACCACCATGCCCAGCTCGGTGGGCGTCAGGCGCCCGCCGTCCTTGCGAACGTAACCGCGGTCCTGCACGGTGGACAGAATCGAGGCGTAGGTGGAGGGCCGGCCCACGCCGTCGGATTCGAGCTTCTTGACCAGGGTGGCCTCGGTGTAGCGCGGTGGGGGCTCGGTGAAGTGCTGCTCGGGCTTGAGCGCGCCCAGCTTCAGGCGCTCGCCTTCCTCCACCGGCGGCAGCTTGTGCCTGAGTTCCTCGTCCTCTTCGTCCTTCTGGTCCTTGCCCTCCTCGTAGACCGCCAGAAAGCCGTCGAAGCGCGGCACCGAACCGGTGGCGCGGAACAGGCACTCGGCGCCGTCGCGGCAGGCGGCGGCCACCTCGATGGTGGTCTGATCGAAGAGCGCCGGCATCATCTGCGAGGCCACGAAGCGCATCCAGATGAGCTGGTAGAGGCGCCACTCGTCCTCGGCCAGGTAGCGCTGCATGGACTCGGGGGTGTGGTGCACGGAGGTCGGGCGGATGGCCTCGTGGGCGTCCTGCGCGTCTCTCCTATTGCGGTAGACGTTGGGCCCCTCGGGAAGATAGGCAGCGCCGAACCGCTCGGCGATCAGCGCGCGGGCCTCACTGAGCGCCTCCTCCGCCACCCGGACCGAGTCGGTGCGCATGTAGGAGATCAATCCCACCGGACCCGCTTTGCCCAGCGGGATCCCCTCGTAGAGCCGTTGCGCCAGCATCATGGTGCGCTTGACGCTGAACCGCAGCTTGCGCGCCGCCTCCTGCTGCAAGGTCGAGGTGATGAACGGCGGCACCGGGTTGCGCTTCTTCTCGCGGGTGAGCACCGACCTGACCGCGTAGGCGGCGCCTTCCAGTTGCGCCAGCACGGCATCCGCCGCGGCCTGCTCGGGGAGCTCGACGTTCTGATCGTCGCGCTTGACCAGTTGGGCCGCCAGCAGCGGAGGCTTGCGGGCCGCCAAGTGGGCCTCGATGGTCCAGTACTCGCGCTTTTGGAAAGCGCGGATCTCGCGTTCCCGCTCGACCACCAGCCGCACGGCCACCGTCTGCACGCGCCCGGCCGACAGCCCGCGCCGCACCTTGTCCCACAGCAGGGGAGAGATCTGGTAGCCCACCAGCCGGTCGAGCACGCGACGCGCCTGCTGCGCCTCGACCAGCCGCTGGTCCACCGCGCGCGGATGCTGGAACGCCCGGTGGATGGCGTTGGAGGTGATCTCGTGGAACATCACTCGGCAGACTCTCGGGCCGCCGTCGGCCTTGCCGCACAGCTCTTCCTGGAGATGGTGGCAGATGGCTTCGCCTTCCCGGTCCGGGTCCGCCGCCAGGTAGACCGCCTCGCAGGCGCGGGCCGCCTGCCGCAGTTCCTGGATCAGCTTCCTCTTGCCCTCGATGACCACGTAGGTCGGCTCGAAGCCACGCTCGACGTCCACCGCCAGCTCCCGCTTGGGCAGGTCTTTGATGTGCCCCAGGGAGGCCTTCACCACGTACTGTTTCCCCAGGTATCGGCCGATGGTGCGCGCCTTGGCCGGCGATTCCACGATGACCAGAGATTTCGGCATACCGGATGTGCCTGAGCTGCCTTGGACGCTGGCGCTCAGCCACGAACGAGGTGCTCACCACACTTTAACAAAATTCTTGCCGGGAAGCTGGCGCACCACGCCGGTCATCTCGAGCTCGAACAGGGCGGCGATGACTTCCGAAGAGGTGTAGTCCTCGAGCGCTTCGAGCAGATCGTCGATGTGGGTGGTGGTATCCACCCGCAAACGGGTCAGGATGCCGCGGCCGACCGCGTTGAGAGAGGCTTCCGGCGCCGCGCCAGCAGTCTCCGCGGGCGCCTCGGCGAACAGCTCCGGCTGGCGCCGCGCGGCCAGCCACCGGCGGTCTTCGGGCGTCAGCTCTTCGAGCACGTCGCCCCAATCCTGGACCAGCTTGGCCCCCTGCTTGATGAGCAGGTTCGGCCCCCAGCTCATCTTGGAGGTGATG
>CAZIRH010000587.1:0-2556 GCA_964541065.1 uncultured Solibacteraceae bacterium | reverse complement strand
AATGGCGGTGTCCCAGACCGGCGAGAAGCAGGGCTGGAAGAAGAAGCGCTCCCCGTCGTCCACCATCAGTTGGTCGAACTGCCGCTGCGCTTCCGCGCGGTCCGGATGCTCCGGCGGGTAGCCGAGCACGTCCAGCGCCATGATGATGTACATCATGGGCGGGTAGATGGCCCCCAGGCCGTCGGAATACCTGGTGCGCTCCAACATCCAGCGCTCGGCTGCCCGGATGGCCCGCGCGCGCAACTGCTTCGAACCGTGCGCCTCCCACCACTTCAGGAACCGGTCGGCGGTGAAGAAGAAATTCCGCCAGCCGAGGAGGCGCTCGTCGTGGCGGTAGGCGAGCGGGCGGTCCGCGCGGAATAGTTCCTGAAGCGTGAACCCGGCCGGCGCCGGGCGCCTGGGGCTGTGCGCGTGCACGATGGCCAGGGGTGCCAGGATCGCCCGCGTCCACGACGACATCTGGTAGAGGAACCTCCCCGGCAGGATCACGATCTCGGGCGGCACCATGGGGCAGTGGGCGCGCGGGTAGAGGTCGAACAGGCTGAGGTTGATCTTGACGTAACTGTTGGCCGCCTGGATGCCCCCCAGCTCCAGAATTCGCTCCCGTGCCCGGCTCAGGCGCGCACCGTCCGCCGGCAGGCCCGCCAGTTTCAGCGCGAAGTAAGCCTTTGCCGTGGCGCTCACGTCCGCCGGCCCGTGCGGATAGATGCTGAAGCCGCCGTCGGGCAACTGCCGCTCCAGAATCGAGCGTACCGCCTTGTTCACCAGGGGGCGCGTGGGCGGGTTCCACACGCCCTCCTGCGGAGGGTGCAGCCACAACTGAAGCAGAATGTAGTCCGACTCCAGCGTGGTGTCCGCCGTCAGTTCACCGCACCAGTAGCCCTGCTCGTGCCGCAGCCCCAGCAAGTACCCGGCGGCCCGTTCTCGGGCCTGGCGGGCCGCGGCCGCCACCGCGTTTCCAGTATGCACTCCCGAACTCATGGCGCCGGCGCCCGCGGCGTAGTCGCCTCCAACTGTGAAGGCAGAGCGAAGCGCACGTCTTCCTCCTCCAAATCCATCTCCTCGACGTGCTCGAACCCGTGCTTCCTGAGGGCCAGCACCAACTCCCGCACCAGGTTCTCAGGGGCAGACGCCCCGGCCGTCACCCCCACGGTCCCGACTCTCGCGAGCCACGCCGCCTGCACCTCCCCGGCGTCGTCCACCAAATGCGCGGCCATCCCGGCGCGGTGCGCCACCTCGACCAGCCGCTTCGAGTTCGAGCTGTTCTGCGAACCCACTACCAGCAGCAAATCGCACAACGGCCCCGCCGCTTTCACCGCGCGCTGCCGGTTCTGGGTGGCGTAGCAGATGTCCTGCGCCCGGGGCCCCTGGATGGCGGGGAAGCGCTCCTGAAGGCGCGCCACAATGTCGCTGGTCTCGTCCAGGCTCAGCGTCGTCTGGGTGATGTAGCACATGCGTTGCGGGTCCCGCGGCGCGAGCCGGTCCACTTCCTCGACCGAATTCACCACCACCGTGCACTCGGGCGCCTCGCCCAGCGTGCCGACGACCTCATCGTGATCGCGATGGCCGATCAGCACGATGCTGTGCTCCCGGAGAGCGAACCGCGTGGCCTCCAGGTGAACCTTGGTCACCAGCGGGCACGTGGCGTCGATGACTTGCAGGCCGCGGCGCCGGGCTTCTTCGCGGACCTGCGGCGACACCCCGTGCGCGCTGAAGATCACGCGTGCGCCCTCCGGCACCTCCTCCAGCTCCTCGACGAACACCGCCCCGGCCCGCCGCAGCTCCTCGACCACATGGCGGTTGTGCACGATCTCCTTGCGTACGTAGACCGGAGCGCCGTATCGTTCCAGCGCGATACGCACTACGTCGATGGCGCGCACCACCCCCGCGCAGAAGCCCCGCGGCCTCAACAGCACCACTTGCTTTTCGGCGGCGGCACCAGGCGCCTGCTCCTTGGGCATGCGGAACTTCACATTATATCAGCCGCGCCCGCAGACCCACGCATCTGGCACACTGTGGATATGCTTTACTACTCGCTGGTCCAGCCGCACCCGGACTTCCGGCTGCGCCTTCTCGCCAGCGATGCCTGCTTGCTGCGCCTCGAATTCGACGAGGTGCGCCCTGAAGCCGGCTGGACCCGCAACGACGACCATCCCTTGCTCCGCCAGGCCCGCCGCCAGTTGGAGCAGTACTTCGAGGGAAGGCGGCGGGAATTCGACCTGCCGCTGGGACTACGCGGCACGCCCTTCCAGGAGCGCGTGTGGCGCGCCTTGCTGGAGATCCCCTACGGCGAGACACGCAGCTACGGCCAGATCGCGCGCGCCCTCGGCGTTCCGCGCGGGGCGCGCGCCGTCGGCGGCGCCAATCACGCCAACCCGTTGGCCATTGTGGTCCCCTGCCATCGCGTCATCGCCAGCGACGCCACGCTGGGCGGCTACGGCGGCGGGCTCGAGCGCAAGCGCTTCTTGCTCGAACTGGAAAGCCGCAGCGCACGCTGAACCTCAGCCGCGGCCCCGGATGACGGCCGTCACCAGCCGCAGCAGCTCCGCTTCGCCC
>CAZIRH010000586.1:0-2556 GCA_964541065.1 uncultured Solibacteraceae bacterium | reverse complement strand
AGCCACCCGCGGGTCTCGCAGCCAGAGGGGGCCGGAGGTGGCTTGATCGGAGAGGCGATCCAGGACCAGAATGGCTCGGCCTGCCGAGCTGCACTGCGGCGCCACACCCGTGTGGGGCAAGCGCCAGCCGGGGAGGGAGCCCGCCCACCGCCAGGTCAGCAACACCACGGCCGGCTCTGGCTGCCAGTGGGGAAGATGTCTGCGGTAGTCGAACATTGCCAGTGGGCCGACAGGCGAAACCCGGCTGCGGGTCGCAAGCGACCGCCTGTCCCACGAGGCCTGGAGCCGCCCGTCTGGAAGTGCTCAACGGGCTTCAATCTTCTCAGCAAATGTAGAGACTCCAGGCCTCGGCACTCGTGCCGAGGCCGTTTTTCGCGAGTTTCGCCGTGCCTCGACACGAGTGAGCCATGGTCCTTGCGGACCACAACGGCGAATGAAAAGGAGGCCTGTTTGCGAGCGTCCTACGCAGCGCGGCGGGAGGGTGAAAGGGAAGTTCTGTATCCCTGTTGTTGCGGACTGGACGTTCACAAGAAGAGCGTCACGGCCTGCCTACTGTGGGCCCAGGGGAAGGGGCGGGTACGCCAGCAGAAGCGGCAGTTCGGCACGTTCACGCGGGACCTGCTGGGGCTGGCGACTGGCTGCGCCAGTGCGGGGTGACGCATGTGGCCCTGGAGGCCACCGGGGTCTACTGGAAGCCCGTGTGGAACATCCTGGAAGGGCAATTGGAAGTCCTGCTGGTGAACGCCCAGCACGTCAAGGCGGTGCCGGGGCGCAAGAGCGATCAGAAAGATTGCGAGTGGATCGCCGACCTGCTGCAACACGGACTACTGCGCGGCAGTTTCGTCCCTCCGCGATCCACGCGGGAACTACGTGACAAACTGGGCGAGCTCGAGCTGGCGCTGGAAGGACGGCTGACCGAGCATCACCGCTTCATGCTGCGCGAGCTGTTGGACGACTTGCGGCACGCGGAAGGCAAGATCGCCACGGTGGAGGCGGAGATCGACCGGCGGATGCGCCCTTTTGAGCAGGAGGTGGCCCGGCTGTGCACCATTCCCGGCGTCAACCGGGTGACGGCCTGGGGTGTGTTGGCCGAGATTGGGTTGCGCATGGAGCAGTTTCCTTCGACCGGCCACTTGGCGTCCTGGGCCGGACTTTGCCCCGGCAGTTTTGAAAGCGCCGGCAAGCGGCTGAGCGGCAGAACCAGGAAAGGGAACGCCTCGCTACGCCGCTGTTTGTGTCAGGCAGGATGGGCCATCTCGCGGACCAAGGGCAACTACCTGAGCGCGCTGTTCCACCGCTTGGCCGCCCGCCGAGGCAACAAGCGGGCCACCATCGCCGTCGCCCATGCGGTCCTGGTCATGATGTTCACCATGTTGAAGCGGAAGGAGGCCTACAAAGAGCTGGGAGCCGACTACTTCGATCGGCTCCATGCCAACGGCTTAAGGCGCTCCCTGGTGCGGCGCCTGGAGCGCTTGGGGCACAAGGTCACCTTGGAACCGCTGCCCATCGCGGCCTGATGAGGGTGGCTTTTCGTAGGAGGAGTGTCGAGGCGGCAGACTGAGAGTCCGCGCCACGTTTTGTTGCGGAACGGGGCTTATGTTAACGCCTATGGGCTGAAGGCCTGTCCCACGCGGCAGCATTGTCCAGGTATTTGCGAGACAGTACGCTACCATCGTGACTCCGCCAGATTCGCCTGCCGCCGGACGGCCCACCTCCCCCGGGGTGCAAAGCGATTCCCCGAAACCGGACTCCGGCGGGGCCGCACGCGGCGGGGTGTCCTAAAGCGCATCGGGCTGGGATCTAGGCGTAATGAAATCTAAACGTTGAACCGGCGCCGCCGATAGCGGAGTCTGACGCATGCGCGCACTCTGGCTGGCATCCCAGAACGGCAACGCGGCCCCTGGGACGAGTCTGGAAACGCTGCCGGGATTCGACCTGGAGCCAGTGCATGATCCGCTGGCGGGCCTGGAGCGGCTCAAGAGCGCTTCCTACGAAGTGGTCGTGGCCGATTTCCCCCAGCCGGAATGGCTGCCCGAGGAGTGGCTGGAGGAAGCCCAGCGGATCAACGGGCGGGTGCCGGTGGTGGTGCGCACGCCGCGCCCCAGTTGCGAGGAAGCCGTCCGCCTGATCAAGCTGGGCGCCTACTACCTTCTGGACGCCTTCGACGACCTGGACCAGCAAGCACGGGTGCTGGAAGAGGCGGTCGAGTACCGGCGCCACCAGGAAGCCGCGCTGCTGGGTGGCGGCGGAGGGGAGCCCTGGAAGAAGTTCCTGGTGGGCGAGAGCCGGGCGATGCGGGACATCGAACAGATCATCCGTCTGATCGCGGCCCGGCGCTGTACGGTGCTGATCACGGGCCCGACCGGGACGGGCAAGGAAATGGTGGCGCGCGCCATCCACGTGGCCGGCCAGCGGTCGCACCTGGCGATGGTGGCGGTCAACTGTCACGCGCTGCCGGAGAGCCTGCTCGAGGCAGAGCTGTTCGGCCACGTGAAAGGCGCTTTCACCGGGGCCATCAGCCACCGCCTGGGGCGCTTCGAGCAGGCCAACCGCAGC
>CAZIRH010000585.1:0-2559 GCA_964541065.1 uncultured Solibacteraceae bacterium | reverse complement strand
AGGCCGAGACGAAAACCAAGTGACATTGGGCTGAAGCCCGCGCGACATCTCGGTTCGGAGCAGCGTCGGTCTCGCCACTTTCATGTCGCGCGCCCGGTGCTATGATGAGCGGGGGCGCCGCTTTCGCGCGAACGTGGCGGAATTGGCAGACGCACCAGACTTAGGATCTGGCGGGGGCGACCCCGTGGGAGTTCAAGTCTCCCCGTTCGCACCAACCTTTACGAGGCCTGGCAAGCGCCGGTTCCGGGCACTTGACCCGCACTGGTTCGGAAAAGCACACTAGGATTTACCCACAAACCATGTTGCGCTTCGAGACGGCCGGCGAATCTCACGGGGAGTGCCTGGTGGCCACCCTGACCGGGCTTCCCGCGGGCATGCCCATTTCGGTGGAAGCTCTCAATCACGAGTTGTGGCGGCGCCAGCAGGGTTACGGCCGCGGCGGCCGCATGAAGATCGAAGCGGACCGGGCGGTGATCGTCTCGGGCGTGCGCCACTCCCAGACCATCGGCTCGCCCATCACGGTCCTGATCCGCAACCGGGACTGGCAGCACTGGAGCGAGGCGCTGCCGGTGGAAGGCGAGCCGGGCGCCGAGGAGAAGAAGCGGCCACTGACCCGCCCGCGGCCCGGCCACGCCGACCTGGCCGGCGCGATGAAGTTCAACTTCCACGACGCCCGCTACATCCTGGAGCGCGCCAGCGCCCGCGAGACCGCGGCGCGCGTAGCCGCGGGCGCGCTGGCCAAGACTTTTCTGAGCCAGTTCGGGATCCAGATCTTGAGCCACGTGATCGCCCTCGAGGGCGTCCGGCTGGGGCGCACGGCCGCCTGGGAGGAGATTGTGGCGCTGAGCCAAAAGGCCGAGGTAGTGCTGAACTGCGTCGATGCGGAGACCGAGCGCCGCATGAAGGAGGCAGTGGACGCAGCGGCGCGCGCCGGCGACACGGTGGGCGGCGTCTTCGAAGTGGTGGCGCACGGCGTGCCGCCGGGCTTGGGCTCTCACATCGCCTGGGACACGCGCTTGGACGGGAGGCTGGCCCAGGCGGTCATGTCCATCCAGGCGGTCAAGGGGGTCGAGATCGGCCAGGCGGAGGAGGCCGCCGCCTCGCTCGGCTCGCAGGTCCAGGACGCGATCCGCTATGACCGCGAGCTGGCCCAGTTCACCAGGGGGTCGAACCGCGCCGGAGGGCTGGAGGGCGGCATCACCAACGGGCAGGACGTGGTGGTGCGCGGCTTCGTCAAGCCCATTTCCACGTTGCGCAAGCCGCTCGAGTCGGTCGATCTGGTGACCCGGGAAACGGCCTCGGCCGCCTACGAGCGCAGCGACGTGTGCGTGGTGCCGGCCGCCGGAGTGGTCGGCGAGGCCATGGTGAGCCTGGTGCTCGCGCAGGCCTTCCTGGAGAAGTTCGGCGGCGATTCCCTCGTCGAGAGCCGGCGCAATTTCGACGCCTACCTCGAGCAGATACGAAGCTACTGATGATCTACCCCATCGTGAAATACGGCAACCCAGTGCTTGAGAATCCGGCGGAGACGGTGACCGAGTTCGCCACGCCCGAGCTCGACAAGCTGCTGGAAGATATGTTCGAGTCCATGTACGCCGCGCGGGGCGTGGGGCTGGCCGCGCCGCAAATCGGCATTCCGCGGCGCATCGCGGTGATCGACCCTTCGGCGGGCGAGGACCCCGCGCAGAGGATCGTCCTCATCAACCCGGAGGTCGTCAAGCTGGAGGGGGCGCAGACCGAGGAAGAGGGCTGCCTGAGCCTGCCGGGGTTCCGCGACCAGGTGAGACGCGCTCGCCGGATCACCGTGCGGGCGCAGAACGCCCAGGGCGAGAGTTTCGAGATCACGGGGGATGGTCTGCTGGCGCGGGCGCTCCAGCATGAAACCGATCACGTGCGCGGCCGGCTGTTCCTCACGCACCTCAGCCCGCTCAAGCGCGACCTGATCCGGCGCAAGGTGCGCAAGCTGGTCAAAGCGGGCGAGTGGGGGTAGCGGCCGTCCATGCGCCTGGTCTTCCTGGGCAGTCCCGAATTCGCGGTGCCCACGCTGGAAGCGTTGGTGACGGCCGGGCACCAGGTGCTGGAGGTGGTCACGCAGCCGGACCGGCCCGCGGGGCGCGGCCAGCGAGTGGCGTCCTCCCCGGTCAAGCAGGCGGCGCTGCGTCTGGGGCTGCCCGTCTACCAGCCCGAGCGGATCAAGCACCCCGAGGCTGCGGCGCGCCTGGCGGCTGGGCGGCCTGAGGCCATGGTGCTGGTGGGCTACGGCCAGCTCATTCCACAGAGCGTGATCGACATTCCGCCGCGGGGAATCATCAACGTGCACGCCTCGCTGCTGCCGCGCTACCGTGGCGCGGCCCCCATCCAGTGGGCCGTCGCCCGCGGCGAGACACGCACCGGCGTGACCACCATGCGCATCGACGCGGGCCTGGACACGGGCGACATTCTGCTCCAGCGGGAGACCGAGATCGGCGAGGAGGAGACCGCGCTCGAACTCGCCGCCCGGCTGGCCACCCTCGGCGCCGCCCTGCTGGTGGAGACGCTCGCGGGCCTGGAGGCCGGGACCGT
>CAZIRH010000584.1:0-2582 GCA_964541065.1 uncultured Solibacteraceae bacterium | reverse complement strand
TGCCCATGCGGCGCGCCAGCAGCACCTGCCCCAGGCAGTTGTTGATCTTGTGCGCGCCGGTGTGCAGCAGGTCCTCGCGCTTGAGGTAGAGGCGCGCGCCGCCCAGCGCCCGGCTGAGCCCCGCGGCCATGTACAGCGGCGTAGGCCGGCCGGCATAGGCGGCGAGCAACTGCTCGAGCTCGGCCCGGAAGCCCGCGTCCTGCCGTGCCTCCAGGTACGCCCGCTCCAACTCCTCGAGCGGCGCCATCAGGGTTTCGGGCACGTAGCGCCCGCCGTAGGGACCGAAGTGTCCTCCTGCGTCCGGTTGCGAGATCATGCTCGAGCTTCCGACAAGGCGGCGGCGATGAACCGGGCCACGCGAGCGTGGTCCTTGCGCCCCGGCGTGCGCTCGAGGCGCGAGCAGGCGTCCACGCCCCAGGGCCGGGCGGCGCGGATGGCCTCGCGCACGTTGTCCGCGTCCAGGCCGCCGGCCAGGATCACCTTGTGGGCGGCGCCGCGGGCCACCTCCCAGGGGAAGGTCTGCCCGGTGCCGCCGTGGCGGTCCGGCGAGGCGGCATCCAGCAGAAACGCCTCCGCCTGGGGCCAGGCCGCGAGTTGCTCGAGGCGGAACTGCGGTCCCACCGGAACGGCTCTCCAAACGCGGAGGCCCGCCGGGAACACCGCGTCGCCGTGAAGCTGGACCACCTCGAGCCCCGCGCTGGCCGCCACGGCGGCGACCTGCTGCGGCGACTCATTGACGAATACGCCCACCTTCCACACCGCCGCCGGCAGAGACCCGATGATGGCCGCGGCCGCCTCGGGTGTCACGTAGCGCGGGCTGCCAAGGTAGAAGTTGAAGCCCAGCGCCGAAGCGCCCGCCTCCGCGGCGGCCAGGGCGTCCTCGCGGTGGGTGATGCCGCAGATCTTGACGATCACCGCAGCAGTTCCCGCAGCGCCTGCGCCGGATCGCGGGAGCGCATCAGGTGCTCGCCCACCAGGAACGCGTCGTAGCCGGCCTGGCGCAGCTTGTGCACGTCCTGGGCGGAGCGGATGCCGCTTTCGCTCACCTTGATGGCGCCCGTGGGGATCTTCTCCGCCAGCCGGAACGAGGTGGCGAGGTCGTCCTTGAAGGTGCGCAAGTTGCGGTTGTTCACCCCGATGAAATCGGCGCCCGAGGCCAGCGCGGCATCCAGGTCCCGCTCGTCGTGCACCTCCACCAGCGCGGCCATGCGGAACCGCGCGGCGTACTCGCGCAACTGCCGGAGGCGCTTCTCGGGCAGGATGGCGGCGATCAGCAGCACGGCGTCGGCCGAGTAAGCGGCCGCTTCCGCCACGTGGTACTCGTCGATGGTGAAGTCCTTGCGCAGCACGGGCAGGACCACGGCGCCGCGCGCCACGCACAGATCGTCCAGGCTGCCATGGAAGAGTTTCTCGTCGGTCAGCACCGAGATGGCTGCGGCTCCCCCATCCTGGTAGGCGGCGGCCAGATCCGCGGGGTCGAAGGTGTCGGCCAGCACGCCCTTGCTGGGAGAGGCACGCTTGATCTCCGCGATGATGGCCGGCTCGCGATCCAGCAACGCGGCGCGGAAATCCCGGCGCCGGGGCCGCGTCTCCTCGCCCAGCATCTCGAGTTCGTGCCGCGACACCACCGCCCGGGCCAGCTCGCTCCTCTTGAGATCGACGATCTGGGCCAGAATGTCGGGCAGTTCCGTGCGCATGGGCCTGGGGTTCCTTTATCGTAGCACGCGGCAGCGATCAAGGTCCGACCTGGATGCCGCAGGCTTGGGCGGCCAGGGCCAACTGACGGTCGTGCGTCAGGAACACCAACGGTTCGTGGTTGTCTTCCATCCACAGCAGCGCAGTGGCCAGATGGATGGCATCCAACGCACCGACCACGGTCGGGAGGGGCGCCGATGCCCGCCGCAACACAGACGATATGGGCGGGACCTTGACGACGGCCTCCGTCATCTCATCAAACAAGCCCCGCAGCCGGGCCACTTCCGGGTCCGTGAGCATGCCCGTCAAGCGCAAACGATCCAAGACCTGGTGGACTTCGACCCACATCAGCTCGCTGGCCACTGCCAGCCGCCATGCCGCCCAGCCGCCCAGGGCCCCGGGCTGTCGCAGCAGTCGGCGCACAACCACCGAGGAATCCAGGTAGACGTTCATAGCGGGCCCTTCGCAAACCGGTCGCGACGCACCCAGCGCAGGGCCCGGTCGGCCTCACCTGGCCGCAGCTTGGCGGGCCGGAAGAAGGGCAGCTTGTCAACATCGGCGAGCGGCCGCGAGGCAGGAACGGTAACCAGCCGCTTGGCGGGCGGCTGCTCGACCGGCAGCAGGCGAGCCATCGGGATGTGCCGGTTCTTGATGAGGACCTCTTCCCCCTGCTGGGCGGCGCGCAGGTAGTGACTCAAGCGGGCTTTCAGATGCGCGACCGTGACCTCGGTGGGCATATGACCTATTATGACCTTATTAGGTCATCCGCGCAACCGGCAGCGCCGCTTGCCCTCCCCCAGTTCTGCGTGGGCTCCGAGGTGGCACAGGCATTCGTGCCTGTGTGTTGCGTGCCCCCCAACAGGCCAGGAGGCCTATTCCACCTGTTC
>CAZIRH010000583.1:0-2602 GCA_964541065.1 uncultured Solibacteraceae bacterium | reverse complement strand
CACTCGTCGGGCACCAGGAACTCGGGGAAAACCTTGTCGGCCAGCCGCCGTAACTGGTCCGGCCCTTCAACGGGCACACACCCCCCCAGCCAGATATCGTCCCGCGTGTTAAAGCCGGAGATCTGCACGGGCGGGCCGAAGCAATTCGTCGCCGCCCAGAGGTAAGGCCGCCCGGAGCAGTCCGAGTAGTAGGGCCCATGACAGGGGTTGTCGGGGTCCTGCACGAGCACCCCTGGCGGTCCCGCTAGCTGGATCAACAGGGCCGCCGCGGCGGACACTGCGAGCACGCCGCCCGTACCACACTTGCTGAAACCAAAGTCCACGAGACCTGTGTTGGCGAGCATGGGTTCACCTCCTACGCCCATACGGCGTATGCGTGCACATTGAGCATCGTGCCGCCGAGCGCGATGCTGTTGCCGTCATAGGCAAGCATGTTTCCGAGTTGCGGCAATCGCCGCCCCCATCCCACTGCTCACGGGCCTCGCATGTCCGCACGTGCATTGCCGCTCTCCGCCCAGCCCACTGACATGCGACCTACGCGCATTATAACATAAATAGCGCTTTTAGGGGGCATTTTGACATATAAGCCCGTCTTATTCACCGCGCTGCTTTTGATGCATCGGGCGATGGCGTGCGCGGTGTGCGGAGGGCCGGCGCGGGCTGGTTGACGGTCACAAGACAAGCCCACCCCCAACCCCCACGCCGTCACGGGCGCCGGGGTGGTCGCGGACCGGGTTGCTGGGGATCACGGGGCACGCGCGCGGCCGGTGAGGGGCTGCGGCACGAGCGTGGCGAGGAAGCGGGCCAGGCCCTGCCAGTAGTACGCGGCGATGTCGTTGATCACCACGACCGCGCGGCGGGCGTGCAACACCACGCGGGCCGGCGTCTTGAGCAGGTGCTCGCGGAAGCTGCGGATCGTCCAGCCCTGGCCGGTCGTCTGCTGCATTCCTGCCCGCCCGACGTTGGCCAGGTTGAAGGCCAGCGCGTGCAACAGCAGCAAGGCCTCGTGGCAGGCGAAGGCGTCGCGGGACGGATAACGCCGCGCCGGTTCCTGGCCGCGGTAGTGGGTCTTGACGCGCGGGCTGGAGGAGAGGGCCGGATCGAAGGCGTCCCTGTCCGCCGCGGCGGATCGCCCAGGTGGCTCTCGAACGTGCCGCGTTGGCGGTAGTGTTCCAGCAGCGCCGCGGCATCCTTCTGCGCCATCCTCCAGCTCGTGACCAGGAAGAAGAATTCCAGGAACAGTTCGCCGGGCACTTCGCGCACTACGCCCACCACCCGGCGCGGCCGCGACCAGCTTTCGGCCTGATACTCGAACTCGTACAGCCACACCCGCGGTTCGGCCGGCGGCCGGCCCGGTGGACGATGCAAGTAGGGTTCGATCAGCCGTTCGAGGACCGCGTTGTTCTTAAGCCGGAAGACGTAGGGTTTGCCACGCTGTTCCAGTCCGCCCAGCAGTTCCTCGTCGGGGAAGCCCGCGTCGCCGCGCACGTCGCTGACCTGGCAGTCCGCCGCGGCGGATCGGCTTCGACGCGTGCGAGCAGGTCGAAGAGGAAGGCGCCGGCTTCATGGGCGGTATGAACGTGACCTTCGCGCAGCGTCATGTCGAGCCAATCGCCAGTCGGCGCGAACTGCGCCGCCAGCGGGTGGTAGCAGACTTCCTGGTAGTGGCCGTTGTAACTGGCCCCGGGCTGCTGGCCATGCACGACGACCACGTAGGAATCCATGTCCAGGGTGCCCGAGCGCCGGCGGTGCGGCGCGTCGCCATTCCGGACGGCCTGCTTCCACACGGCGTGCAGGTGGCGTTTGGCGCTTTCGAGCAGACTTTGGCGCAGCACGCGGCGGTGGGGTTCACTCGCCAGCGTGGCCAGCAGCCGCGAGAGCGTGGGCTGGCTGGCCAGGGCGTGCGGTTGACCGTCGGGCCGCTGCCGGTCGGGCTCGTCCAGCGGCGCCGTGCCGCGGCGCTGCGAAACGGCCAGACGGAACGCGGGGTCCAGACCGAGGCGGTCGGCGGCGGCGGCGCGGTAGCCCTGCGCGATCAGGTAGATGCGGGAACGCAACAGCTCGACCTGCGGATGCGTGATCAGGTCGGGGTGGCGCGGATCGGTCAGCCGCGTGACCAGCCAGTCGCTCAGGCCGAGCCGCTCGTCGACTTGGCGGAGGGCCAATACGCCGGCGTCGGCGGTGAGCCGTTCGGGGCGATCTTCGATGCGGATGGAGCGGTTGAAATCGAGCGGCAAGAGCGTAGGCTGTGATTCACCCATCGGGTGCACCTCCGTGTGCGATTCGTCTGCACGTTCATACCGACGAAACTACACGCGGAGGCTGCTTTTTCAAGCGCTACGCGGCGAAAGCCGTGAATAAGACGGGTTAACAGCGCGACCATCTCCTCTTTCCCTCCAGCTTCGCGCAAGGTCAGACCGTCTGCATCACGAGAACCTCTTCCCCGAGCATATCGACGATCTTCACCGCGACGGTCGTTTCGTCCGCCGGAGCGGGTAGCTCGTACTTGCCGCCTACGAAGTCGACCCTCCGCTCCGGCACGTCGGCCAGGGCGACATTCAGGACGCTGCCATTGCACGCCGTGTCGATGTAGATGCAATCG
>CAZIRH010000582.1:0-2609 GCA_964541065.1 uncultured Solibacteraceae bacterium | reverse complement strand
TCGGCCGGCTGCGCGCGCACAAACCCCCACAAACCGTCCTGTGGCGCCCGCCCGAGTGGCGCGGCCGGCTGCTCCCCGTCGGCCCGCCGGACGGCGCCTCCGAGCTGCGCGTGCTCCCCTGAGCAGCCGGCGCCCTACTTGTACCGCAGCGCCTCCGCGGGCGGGATGCGGGCCGCGTTGCCTCGCTCCTGGAGTTCCGGCCTGAACAGAGCGATAATCAGAGGAGTCGAGTATGCCGTCGAAAGTCCAGCAGAACCGAAGAGGCAGAACCGTCGGGCCGAACATCGTTCGCGCCTGGTTCGACACCGTGATCAATCCCCTGCTCGCCGGCCTGGAAACAGAGCGGGACCTGCTCGCCGCCGAGGCGTGGACGTGGCGCTATCGCCCGCCGCGGCTGTTATCCTTTGTGCCCATCCGACAGCACCTATTCACAGAAGCCTGGGGGAATCTCAAGCAGTTCCTCGACTTCTACCCCGAATGCCAGAAGCTCGCCAGAAGGCATGATGACCATGTCAGCAAGCTCCAGCAAGAGTGCCATTCCTTCCATGACGCTCTGGCGAGCAGTACGGCGATGCGGGAAGCATACGAGCGGGTCAAGGCGGGACTGTCAGCCGCCGAGAAGTCCGAGCTGGCCGACTTTCTATACAACGGCGACCTGGAAGAGCAATTGAACGTCCTAGCCGAGTACGTTGTGAACGGCGCTACGAGGCTCCCGCCGTTTCTCTACATCACCGCGCCTTTGTGGAACCCCCACCACGCGGCGTTCCTCCAGTTGCGCAACACTGAGGACCTCCAGCCACTCTGGGAAGCAGTCCGGGCGCGAGGACGCCGACTAGCCAAGACCGTTGTGGACCTGGATGGAGCCCTGAGACGGACCCGAGACAGCCTCTCCACCAGGTACGACGTGCCCCTCGTGCAGTACACTCCGGAGCGTGAATTCCAAGCGGCGCTCCTGTCGCACCGTTGATGCCCCCGCCGAGGCCGTCTGACAGCCCGAAGGTTATGCTCGATACCGGCCCCTTGTTGACCTACCTGGCCCTCCAGCACCTGGAGCAGACGAAGGCCGACAAGGCACACCGTGAGGCTGTCTTTAGAGACCTACGCGGCGGCAGCGGCTGCGGATTCACCGAGACGGAGCAAGAGCTCTTCGGTCTCGCGGTAGACCGCTGGGAACGGCTGCTGACTACTTCCTACGTCATTGCGGAGATCTGGAGACTCAGGAACCACTCTGAGTTGCGCCGATATGAGCAGCCGCTGCACGAAATGACCCTACAGGAGTTGACCGGGGGTAGGGTGGAGGAGGTGCCGTGCTCGGTGCAGGAATTGTGCGCCGAGGAAGGCTTCCGCGAGCTGATATGTCGCCTCGGTCCGACGGACGCCAGTTTGATCCACCTGGCGGCCAAAGAGCGGTGCCTGTTGCTCACGGACGATCGTAGGATGTTCCAAGGGTACTTTGCAGGGGCGAAATTCGACATGAAGCTGCTTGACGAGTACATCGAATCCCTGAAGTGACCCCTATTCGTACCGCAGCGCCTCCGCGGGCGGGATGCGCGCGGCGTTGCGGGCCGGGTAGAGGGTCGCCAGAAAGCTGACCGCAAGGGCCGCGGCGGCGATCCAGAGCCCGTCCAGCCAGCGCGGCTCGAAAGGCACGAAGCTGAGCGCGTACACCGCCTCGTCCAGCCGGATCCAGTGGTGGCGGTCCGCCAGGTAGCTCAAGGTGTAGCCGGCGGCCAGGCCGATCAGCGTCCCCACCGCCCCGATCAGCACGCCCTGGAAGACGAACACCCGCCGGATCTGCTCCCGCCGCGCCCCCAGCGACATCAGCACCGCGATGTCGCGGTACTTCTCCATCACCATCATCACCAGCGTGATCAGGATGTTCAGCGCGGCCACCAGCACGATCAGCCCGATGGTCACCCAGGTGACGGCCTTCTCCATGCGTAGTGCGTTGAAGATCTGGCGGTTCTGCTCCATCCAGGTGGTGGCGGCGAGCCGCGGGCCGGCCAGTTGCTCGGCGGTGCGGGCCACCTCCGGAGCACGGTAGATGTCGTCGATCTTCAGCTCGATGGCATTGACCACGTCCTCCAGGCCCAGCAGCCGCTGCGCGGCCTCCAGCGACGTGTACGCCCAGGCCGAATCGATGTCGTAGAAGCCGGACTCGAAAATCCCGGCCACGCGGAAGCGCTCGGTCTTCGGCCACGGCCCCACCGGCGTCAGGTTGCCTTGCGGGCTGATCACCGTGACCAGGCTGCGCAACCGCATGCCGGTCTTCTCGGCCAGCCTGGAACCCAGGATGATGCCGGGCACCCCCTCCGTCTCGCGCAGCCCCTCGACGGAACCCTCTTTCAGGTGCCGCAACATGCCCCCGCCGCCCGCTCCCGCGGAGACCTCGACGCCTTTGAGCACGGCGCCCTCCGCTTGCAACGGGCCGGAGATAAAAACCGCCCCGTACAGGCTCGGCGCCGCACTGGTCACGCGCGGCAACTGCCGCAGCCTGTCCGCCAGCGCGCGCCAGTCGTCGATGCCGTAGCCGGGTTCCTTCTCCAGGATCGTCACATCGGCGGTGGCGCTCAGCAGGTTGCGCTGGAGCGTGTTGCGGAAACCGTTGT
>CAZIRH010000581.1:0-2614 GCA_964541065.1 uncultured Solibacteraceae bacterium | reverse complement strand
ACTCCACCAGCGCGCGTGCAACGCCCAAACGCCCGGCCCCGGCCTGACCCGAGGGACCTCCCCCGTCGGCCAGGATCAGCACATTGAACCGCTCCGCCGTCTCCGTGGCCAGCAGCGGCTGGCGCACCGCGGCGCGGCAGGACTCCGTCAGGAAATAGCTCTCGATGGGCCGGCCGTTCACCGTGATGTCGCCCTGGCCGGGACGCAGGAAGACCCTGGCCACGGCGGACTTGCGCCGGCCCGTCCCCAGATACTGTTGCAGGCTGGATGGCACTCAATGACCTCGCGTGGTTGACATTCGCTTTGCCAGCGGCATGGGAACCGGCTGCTGCGCCTGGTGCGGGTGCCGCTCGGTGGCGTACACCCGCAGCTTGCGCAGCATGTGCTTGCCCAGGGTCGTCTTGGGCAGCATCCCCGCGATGGCGTCATGCACCACCTGCGCGGGTCGCTGGGCGCGTTGCTTCCGGGCGGTGATTTCCTTCAGGCCGCCCGGGTAGCCGGAGTGGCGCCGGTAAAGCTTCTGGTCCTCCTTCTGCCCGGTCAGCCGCACCTTGGCGGCGTTGACCACCACCACGTGGTCGCCCGTGTCCAGGAAAGGAGTGTAGATGGCTTTGTGCTTTCCCATCAGCAGGATGGCGGCCCGGCTGGCCAGACGGCCCAGCACCTGGTTCTCGGCGTCCAGCACGTGCCAGGCGTGCACGATCTGCTTCTGGGAGGGAAACTCAGTCTTCATGGACGGACTACTACTCTCCTCGATCCGGAAAATATCAGGTTATCGAATGCCCGCCCCGCTTGTCAAACCGTCCTGCCATCCCAGCCGGCTCTGTAGGGCGGGCGCCCCCGCCCGCGTTCGGCCCCCTGGCCGAACTCTTCCTTGCGGACGGATTGCGGGGCCGGCCCAGACGGTGACGCCGCCGGCAAGGCTTGCGCGCATCTAGCATCTTGATGCGTGATGCGCTAGGCTGAAGCTATGCGGACCACCCTCAATCTGGACGAGGACCTCCTCCACGTGGCCAGGCACCTGGCGCAGAAGCGGGGGACCTCCCTGGGGCGGGTCATCTCCGATCTCGCCCGCAAGGCTCTGGAGCCGGGCCCCACACCCAAGATGCGCAACGGCGTTCCCCTGTTCACGCCCAAGCCGAACGCGCCCAAGCCCCACCTCGCCCTGGTGAACCGCCTGCGGGATGAACCATGAGCGTGCCGCTGCTGGATGTCAACGTTCTGGTGGCTCTGTTTGACCCTGCACACCCCGATCACGAAGAGGCCCATCGCTGGTTTGCCCGCCACCGGAAGAGGGGCTGGGCCACCTGCCCGGTCACCATCAACGGCTGCGTGCGTGTCCTCAGCAATCCCGCTTACCCTACGGTCGAGGCCACCCCGGCCGAGGTGATCTCCCGGCTACGGGTGCTCTGCTCGGAGGCCGGACACCTCTTCTGGGAAGATCGTGTTTCCCTGTTGGACCAAACGCTCTTCCGGCCCCAGATGATCGGGGGGCACCAGCAGATAACCGACGTCTATTTGCTCGGCCTGGCGGTGCGCTACGAGGGCACGCTGGCGACCTTCGATGGTTCGATCCCCGTGAACGCCGTCATCGGCGCCACGGCTGATCACCTCGAGTGGTTAGCGCGCTAGCTCAGCGTCCCGCCGTCCCAGCCGTGCTCCGGGTCCGGCAGGAACGCCACGCCTCCGCCCACCGCCACCAGCCAGCCCCCCGGCACCTTGGCCCGGCGCACCTCCCCGTGCGTCGAGGAAATAGTCTCCCAGCGAAAAACGGGAATCGGGGACTGCCTCGGGTGTCCCCCCGTGGACACCCCAGGCTGTCCCCGATTCTGCGCCGGCGCCTTCTCCAGCGCCGCCTGCAACACCTCGTGGGGGCACAGGTGCAGCTCGCCGAGGTAAGTGAAATAGGCCGTATCGCGCTCCTGCTCGGGGTTTTCGATGATCCCGCCGTAGGGAATGGTCACCGGCGGCTCGCCGGTCGCGAGCCGCGTCCGCCGGTTCAGCTTGCGTGCCTCGATGGTCTTGGCGAGAACGAACTTGGCCATACGGTTGTTATATCACTCCGGCCGCGCGACTTGCTGCGCAGGACGCCGCCACGAAGTGAGGGCCGAAACTGCGCACGCCGGGCAATCCCACAAGGCTACGGAGTTGCTTGGCAAGGCCAGTGTGGACGTTGGCGACGGATTGTGGTATGTTTTTGTATGACTCAGTCATTCGCAGGAGGCTGGATTTGAGGACCACCAGAGTCATCTCCATCACGCTGCCCCCGGAAATGGCCGGCCAAGCTGAGCAACTGGCGCGGAAAGAAAACCGAACCATGAGCGAGCTGATGCGGGAGGCTTTTCGCCGCTACCAGCGTGAACGGCAGTGGGAGGAGGCCAACCGTTACGGTCGCGCGAAGGCCGAATCGCTCGGGATCACCGAAGCCGACGTGGTCCGTGTGGGCAAGGAGTTCCGCGCCGCGGAGCGTGCCCGTCCGAACGCCGCCCACCACCGGAGGAAGCGCGGCTAGTGACTGCTGCGGTGATCGTCAGCCCCTCGCAGTTCCTCCATTCGAAACCCTGGCTCCGTGAAGGCCTCGACTAGGTTTCACGTGCGGAACCTCTCCTAGCAG
>CAZIRH010000580.1:0-2617 GCA_964541065.1 uncultured Solibacteraceae bacterium | reverse complement strand
ACTCCTTCGAGAAAAGGGATTTCTGATGAACCGTTTTCGGCTGTGGCTCCTGGCGGCGGCGCTGGCCGCCGCCGGCTGCGCTCCGGCGCCGCGCCGGGCGGTGCCGATCGATGCGGGGCTGGCGGCGCTCGTGCCGGCGGACAGCGTCATGCTGGCCGGCTTGCGGATGGAGGCGCTGCGCGCCACACCGGTCTGGCAGAAGTGGGTGGCCGGGAAGCCCGCGGCGCCGCTCGATGAGCTGGCCAAGGAGACGGGTCTCGATCTCAGGAGGGATGTCTCCGAGGTCCTGCTGGCCTCGAACGGCAAAGACGGCGTGGCGCTGGCGCGGGGCAGGTTCGCGCGGGCGGAACTCGAGGCGGCTGTCGAGAAACGCGGGGGCCAGCGGATGCCTTACAAGCGCCTCACCATCGTCGGCACGGACGAGAGCGCGGTGGCCTTTCTGGATTCATCCACGGCTATGGCCGGACGGCCGGCCATGCTGCGCAGGGTCATCGACCAGCGCGGCCGCTCGGTCGGCGCTCCCAAGGCGCTGCTGGAGGAGGCCAAGGGGATCGCCGCCGAGAGCCAAGTGTGGGTCGCATCGCTGGGCGGTCTCGAGCAGGCCGGGAAGGCCGTGCCCTTGCCCGACGAGATGGCCAGCCTCGCCAAGCTCGCCGCGCTGATCGAGAAATCGACCTTCGGGGCGGACCTGCGCGCAGGGCTCAGCGCCACCTCGACCGTGCTGTGCAAGACCGAGCAGGACGCCCGCACGCTTTCCGACACCCTGCGCGGCATCATCGGGCTGGCGCGGCTGACCACGCCGGACAACGAGCCCGACCTGCTGCGCCTCTACGACGGCATCCAGGTCACGCTGGAAAAGCGCACCGTGCGCGTGCGCGCCCAGATCCCGCAGGACTTGCTGGACAAGGCGCTGGCGAAGTTCTCCGAGGCCGGCCCGCGCACTTTCAGTCCGGAATTTCGACTACCACGTCTCCCCTAACCACGGCCTGGCAGCCCAGCCGGGAGTGCCGGGTCACCCCCTCGGCCAGGCCGATGCGGTCGGCCTCGCCGTCTTCCATAGGCGAGAGGCTCTCTCGGCCCTCCTTGACGATGACGTGGCAGGTCGTGCAGGCGCAGTTGCCGCCGCAGGCGTGTCCGAGCGGGACGTTGAAGTTGAGGGCCACATCGAGGATCGAGCCGGGCTTGCCGTGCCGGGAGTAGGGGAGCCGGGCGGGGTCGAACTCGACGGTGACGTTCTGCGGCAGGAAGGTGAGCCGGGGCACGGAACGATTATAGGCGCTCAGAGCTATGATATAATCAGTACATATAGGTGCGGCATATGAAAGCCCTCTTGGTTCAGCTTGATGAGGCCACCCACCGGGCCCTCTCCCGCCTGGCTCCGCCCTCCAGCCGTCGGCGGTCGCAGTTCATCCGCGAGGCCGTTCGCCGGGCGGTGCGGGGGGCCGAGTACGCACGCATGCGGGAGGCCTACCTGGCCAAACCGGATGCGGAAGCCGAGGCGGACGACTGGTCCACCGCCGAGGAGTACCGGCCGTGAGGCAGTACGAGATCTGGTGGGCGAACCTGCCGGCGCCAGCCGGAAAACGGCCGGTGCTGCTGCTGAGCCGGGACGACGCCTACGACTACCTCAACAAGTTCGTGGTCGCCGAGGTCACAACCTCCGTCCGCGACATCCCGGTGGAAGTGCCACTGGGGACGGCGGAGGGTCTGCCCCGACGTTGCGTGGCCAACTGCGACAACCTGCGCACCGTGGCGCGCTCGTGGTTGGCAAAGCGATTGGGCACGCTACCTGCGGCACGTCACGCCGAGCTCAAGCGCGCCGTAGGCTACGCCTTCGGCTGGGAAGAACTCATCCTGGCGAGGCCATGAAGTGCGGCCCGGGCGATCTGTTGCCGCACCCGCTTGGGCAGTCCAAGATGGACAGGAAACCTGTACAATAGGTGGGAGGTGCCGTGGTGGCCGTCGAGACAACGTATACCAACCTGCGTCAGGGGCTGGCTTCGTTCCTGGACCGCGTCGTCGAAGATCGGGAAGTAGTCATCGTGCGCCGCAGGAAGGCCAGGGATGTTGCTCTGATTCCTGCGACGGAACTGACGGCTCTCCTGGAGACCGCGCATCTGCTCCGTTCGCCCAGAAACGCCCGGCGGTTGCTGACCGCCCTGCGTCGGGCCGAACGTGGGAAGGGGAGACCGGAACCGCTCGAGAGACTCCGCCAGGAGATGGGGCTTGAGCAAAGCCGCTGAGCGGGACGCGGTATTCCACCCGGAATTCCGAGAGGACCTCCGCTATTGGGTAAGGATGGATCGCAGGACTGCCGTGCGCGTCTTCGAGTTGATTGAGGCGGTCATGAGGGACCCGTTCTCCGGCGCCGGCAAACCGGAGCCTCTGAAGTTCCTGCTGGCTGGATGCTGGTCACGCCGGATCACCCAGGAGCACCGGCTGGTCTACAGGGTCAGCCAGAATCGGGTTGACTTCCTCCAGGCGCGGTACCACTACTGAGGCAGTCTCGGCCGGGCTTGCTACGTTCGTCCACGCTCACCTGTGAAGTAGCGATCGATCGCGGCCGCGGCGCGGCGGCCTTCGGCGATGGCCCAGACCACCAGGGACTGGCCGCGGC
>CAZIRH010000579.1:0-2626 GCA_964541065.1 uncultured Solibacteraceae bacterium | reverse complement strand
AAGGGGTAGAAGGCGTCGTAGTTGAGCGCCAGGGCGGTCTGGCCGGGCGGAACGAAGGGGTGCTGAGCGGCGTATTCCGAGCCGCGCAGACCGCCCTCTTCGGCGGTCACCGCCAGGAACAGCGCCGAACGGCGCGGTTTCTGCTCGAGGGCCGCCCAGGCGCGGGCCATCTCGATCAGGATGCCGCAGCCGGTGGCGTTGTCCACGGCGCCGTTGTAGATGGCGTCTCCGTTCACCGGGGCGCCGATTCCCAAGTGATCCCAGTGCGCGCTGAAGATGACAGCCTGGCGCGCCAGCTCCGGGTCGCTGCCCGGGACGATGGCCGCCACGTTGTTCGTCTCCAGCTCGCGAGTTTTCGTGATGATCCGGCCTCGGACGCGCAGCGGGAGCGGGATGGGCCGGAAATCGCGCGACTCGGTGGCCTTGAGCAACTCGGCCACCTTGTGGCCAGTGGGCGCCAGTAGCCGGTCCCCCGCCTCGCTGGTGACCCAGCCGGCGAAGGCTAGCGCCGCCTCCCCGGCCGCGAGCTTGACGAAGGGTTGCTCCCGGCCCCAGGAGGTGCGAACCACGTTCCAGCCGTACCCCGCGGTGGGCGTGGTGTGGATGATGATGACGGCCAGGGCGCCCCGGCGGACGGCTTCCTCGTACTTGTAGGTCCAGCGCCCGTAGTAGGTCAGGGCGCGTCCGCCGAAGAAGTTCGGATCCTCGGAGGCGGGTTCGTTGGTGAACAGCAGTAGGACCTTGCCGCGCACGTCCGTGCCTTTGAAATCGTCCCACTGGAACTCCGGCGCCGCGATGCCGTGGCCCACGAAGACCGCCTCGGCCTCGAACTGGTCCACGGGCTTCTGGCGCTGGCTGACGCCCACGAACTCTTCGAGCCACCGCAGACGCACCGTGCGACCCTTTCCGCGCACCGACAGCTCGGAGCCGGGCTGGGGATCCACGCCGACCAGGGGTACCTTCTGGAAGTACGTGCCGCTGTCCCCGGCAGGCTTGGCCCCCACCAGGGCGAACTGCGCAGCCAAGTACTCGGTGGTCAGCTTGTCGCCGCGCGTGCCGGGGGCGCGGCCCTCCAGCAAGTCGCTCGAGAGGAATTTCACGTGAGCGCGCATGCGCTCGCCGGAGAGCCCCTGGACCTGCGCTCCGCCGCGCGGCGGCGCCGCAAGGCCAAAGGCGAAGAGCAAGAGGCAAAAGGAGGAAGGCAAAACATCGGAACGCCGCATATCGGCTCCATCATACGACAACAGCCTTCGGGGGACGCGCCTCCCGCTCAGAAACCGTCACCCGGCATGGGATTGTCACCAGCCGGAGGGGGCAAGCCAGGTCGTGGCCGTGGGCAGCGCCTTGAAGTTGCCCGCTAAATCGCTCTAGCCAAAGGACTTAGTTCCAGGGGGCGCGTCCGCGTACTTTGGAACCGACCTTGCCCCCCACCGCGTGGGACATGGTTTCTGCCGACAAGATGCTCTGGCCATGGAGCCGGCCCGAGCGGCTCGACACTACCCGCGTCGGCCAGGAGGCCGCGTCCCTGGATGCCAGCCTCCGGCAACTCATCGTCGGACAAGACGAGGCCCTCAACGAGATCGTAAGCATCTACCAGAGGTGCCTCACCGGCATGACCGCCCCTGGGCGTCCGGTGGCCAATCTGCTGTTCCTGGGGCCCACGGGCTCCGGAAAAACCAGGACTGTCGAGGCCACGGCCGAGAGTCTGGTGGGCAACCCCCACGCCATGCTCAAGGTTGACTGCGCGGAGTTCCAGCACAGCCACGAAATCGCCAAACTGGTGGGATCGCCCCCGGGGTACTTGGGGCACCGCGAGACCGAGCCTTTCCTGACCCAGCAGGCCTTGGATCAGTACCACACCGAGAAGGTCAAGCTGAGCTTCGTGCTGTTCGATGAAATCGAGAAGGCCTCGGACGCGGTCTGGAACCTCCTGCTGGGCATTCTGGACAAGGCCTCGCTGCGGCTGGGCGACAACCGTCACGTGGACTTTTCCCGCGCCATGATCTTCATGACGAGCAATCTGGGCGCCGGCGAGATGGGTTCGCTGCTGCGGCCACGCCTGGGATTCGCCTCCGCCGACGCCCCCGACGCGGACGGGCGGCTGAACAAGAAGATCCGCGAGACCGGCCACGAGGCGGCACGGCGCAAGTTCACCCCGGAGTTCATCAACCGGCTGGACCGGATGGTGGTGTTCAATCCGCTGGGGGAGGCCGAGCTGCGGCAGATCCTGGACATCGAACTGCGCATGGTTCAGCAGCGGCTGCTCAGTGACTGCCTGGTTTCCTTCGGCTTCACGCTGAGCGAGGCCGCCAAGGGCCATCTGCTGAGGGAAGGGACGGACGCCCGATACGGCGCCCGGCACCTCAAGCGCGCCATCGAGCGGCTGGTGGTCGAGCCGCTGTCGAACCTGGTGGCCAGCCGCCAGCTCGAGCCAGGCGACTGGCTGCGCGTGGAATTCGACGCCGAGCGGAAGAGCCTGGAGTTCCTGCGGGACGCGGGCGGGCAGCCGCTGGAGGCGGCAACTGCGCTGAGGGAGCCCGCAGGTGCGGCACCGGCGGCCACTGCCGGCGCCGGAGTGCGCGTTGCGCGGAGCGTGCGCCCCTCGCTGGAGGAGGTGAAGTTCGGA
>CAZIRH010000578.1:0-2634 GCA_964541065.1 uncultured Solibacteraceae bacterium | reverse complement strand
GAGGTGCGCAAGCTGGTGCTGGGCGCGGCCCGCGCCCAGCAACTCCATCCCGGCAAGGCCATCGTGCTCGTGGGCGTCTCGGACGGCCTGTTCTGGTCGGGCGTCCTCGACAATCCGTTCCGATTGTACGGGGCCAGCGAAGTCTACCTGGCCCCGGGGACAGAGTCGGTGGTCCAATCCCGGCCGGAGTACGGCGAGGTCTCCGACTACGTACTGCCCGCCAACCCGGCCCTGAGGGGGCTCGAGAGGGATCAGATTGTGGTGTACGACGTGGCCGGGGCGCGGCTGCGCAATCTTACAGCGCTCTATAAGACCGTCGCACGCCGGTTGTGGACCCCGGAGGAGCCCCGGTTTGTTCACGTGGGCAAACGCCTGTTCGCCGACCAGCTCGGACCCGAGTGGTTCGACAGCGAGGGCGGCACCCGCTGGATGTCACGCGAGGCGACCGTGCGCCTCGGAGGGCCCCTCCGGTCGGGCCAGACGCTCTACCTCAGCGGCTATTGCCCGGCCGGGCTGGTCGCGCAAGGACCGGCCCGGCTGACCGTGGCCGTGGACGGCATCCCCCTGGCCTCCTCCATGCTCCGCCAGGGCGACGTGCCCTTTGAGCTGGATGTCCCCCTTCCCGACAGGTTGGTGGGCAAGCCTGCCATGACCGTCAGGATCCAACTGGACCGCACCTTCATGCCTCCCGGCGAAACTCGCCGCCTGGGTTTGGTGTTTGGTACCTTTCGGATTCACTGAGCGCCATCCTGGGACCGCCGGTGGAGTTTTTTTGCAGGCTGGGCTAAAGCGATCACCGGCGACTGACCGATTATTGCACGGCGGTCGAGGTGGCGACGTCCCAGAGAGGAGTGCCGGGGCGAACGCACCTGGACAGAGTGCGGTTTCCGGTGCGGTGAGTGAAACTTCCGTCCAGCATCGGCGTCCAATGGGAATTGCGTAGGGGCAACAAAGCCGATGGCGGATGGAACAAAAATTGCTATAGTGCGTTTACAGCAAATGCTGCCGATGAGCATCCAATGGGTAGCCAACTCAGCCAGGGACCTGGGCCTTGGCTGGCGTAGGCGGGAGATTTTAGCGACGGAGGCTGAGGTTTTCTGTAACCTCCCCGTTGATATTCCGTCTTCTACCTGTGGACTCAGGGTGCCTCCGGCGCTGGCTTCTTCCCCGGATCCGCCGGGGGCAGCAGGAGGGGTGGGCTATGACCAGAAGCGAGTTGAACAAGTTCAGGCAGACACTTGAGGCCAAGCGGGCCGAGCTGGCGGCCGTGCTGCGCAGGCGGGATGTGATCGCTATCGAGAAGAGCCCCGACGCGATCGACGAGGTGCAGTGGGCCGCCGACCGGGAGCTGGCCATCCGGAATCTGGACCGCGAATCGAACCTGATGCGGAACGTCCGGGCGGCGCTGAGGCGTCTCGACGAAGGCAGCTTCGGCGTGTGCGCGCACTGCGAGGAGCCTCTCAGCCCTAAGCGCCTGGCGGCGGTGCCTTGGGCTGCGCTCTGCATCCGGTGCCAGGAAGCCGCGGATGGCCACGAGCGGGTGGAAGCGGAACCCCTTGAGGATCTGCTGGTTAACGCGGCCTGACGCCGATCACCGAGAGCATTCGCCCTGGGTTTGAAGGCTCCCGGCGATAAGAGTAGAACCCTTCCGGAGTGCAATGGGTGCAGGGTGCGCCCAGGAGGATCCGCTCCGGCGCCAGGCCGGCTTCCACGAGCTGGCGGCGGTTGACCTCGGCCAGGTCCAGCAGCGTGGGCCCGGAGGCCCCGGCCAGCGCGGGAAGCCAGCCGGCGAACTGGCGGGCGACCTCCGGACCCACCCGGTAGCAGCACCCGCAAATGCCCGGACCCATGGCCGCCCAGAGCTCATCCGGGCGGCTCGAAAAGTGGGCGGCCAGCGCCTGGACCGCCTTGGCCGCCACGCGCAGGGCGGAGCCGCGCCAGCTGGCGTGCACGGCGGCAACGGCGCGGTGTCGCGGGTCGGCCATCAGGATGGGGAAGCAGTCGGCGGTTCGGATGCCCAGCAGCAGGCCCGCAGCGCTGGTCAGCAGGGCGTCGCCGGCGGGCCGGGCCGGCGGCAGCCGGTCCACTCTCAGGCAGACATCGGAGTGGACCTGCCGCAACGTCACCAGGCTGCCCTCCGCCCAGTGCCCGGAAGCCCGCGTGCCGAAACCGTGCTCGAGCCAGTCGAGCCGCTCCAGTTCCGCCACGCGGTAGACCTGGCGGGGGTCTTGGTAGAAGGCGGCCATCCCGGGCGGTCAGCCGACTCTGACCCGGCGCTTGAAGTCTTCCAGCATCGACTCGTCCAGCCGCACCTCGGTAGGCCGGCGGGCCAGCGTGCACATCTGGTCGATCTTGCCCTGGAGCTTGAGCAGGCCGTAGAAGAGATTCTCCGGGCGCGGCGGGCAGCCGGTGACGTAGACGTCCACGGGGACGATGCGGTCCACGCCCTGGAGCACGGCGTAGGTGTTGAAGGGGCCGCCGACGCTCGAGCAGGCGCCCATCGACAGCACCCACTTGGGCTCGGGCATTTGGTCGTAGAGCCGCTTGAGCACGGGGCCCATTTTCAGGGTCACCGTGCCGGCCACGATCATCAGGTCGGGCTGGCGAGGGCTGGGGCGGAAGACCTCGGCGCCG
>CAZIRH010000577.1:0-2645 GCA_964541065.1 uncultured Solibacteraceae bacterium | reverse complement strand
TGGCCCGCGCCGCCAAGGCCAGCCGCCTGCCGACCTCCTGCTTGTTCTTGGGGTGAATGTCTTTGGATTCAGCGATATCGATGGCGACGGCCATGCCGGTCTGGCGCAGTTCCAGGGCGTTCAGTTGGGATTCCCGCAACAGGGGCCACCACTCGTTGGACTGGAAGTTGGCCAGTTGCACAAACAGGAACGGGAAGCTTCCCAGCGCCCAGGCGCGGCGCCAGTCTTCGATCATGACCCGGAACAGGCGGCGGTACGGGTAGGCGTGGGTCTTGCTGGCATTGGACTCGCCCTGATACCAGATGACGCCCCGGATGGCGTACGGCGTGAGCGGCGCGATCATGGCATTGTACAAGCCCCCCCGGAGTGTTCTGCTGCCCCGGTCCCACCGGCGGGCGCGGCGGCGCGGGAGGCGTCGAAGCGGATGCGCCGCCCGGTACGCAGCGCTTCCGTCGCCATGCACAGGGCGACGTTGGTGGATTGGCCCATCTCGACGGTGGCGTTGGGGTCTTTCCGCGAGCGGACGCACTCCATGAAGTTGCGGATGTGCGCCCGGGTGGCCGGCCCGAAGCTGCCGGGACGGCGTTTCTCGAGGGCGGGCTTCAGGTCGATGGCCTTGGGATCCTCCGGGTAGAGGGCGTAGGACTCGCGCCCCACGTCGAAGCGGGCCTTCGAGCCGTGGAACTGCTTGAGCTGGTCGATGGTGGTGGCGTAGCGCATGGCTTTGTAACCCACGGTGAACACCGCCAAGTAACCGGGGTGCTCGATGGCCATGGTGGTGGTTTCGGGGACCTCGGCGCCCCCCATGCTGAGCTTGCCGGTGCAGGTCACCGCCAGTGGGTAGGTGGAGTTCATCAGCCAGTGGATGGCGTCGATGACGTGCGCCGCCTGCCCGACCATCATCCCGCCAGAGTAGTCCCAGAACCAGTACCAGTGGGAGAAGCGGAGCGGGTCGAGGGGACGTCTGGGCGCCGGCCCCAGCCACTGCTCCCAATCCAGCTTCCCTTTGAGCGGCCTGGGGGAGAGGGCCGGCGGGGTGGTGTTGAGCCACCACGAATTGACCAGGCGCACCTCGCCGACAGCGCCCGAGTCCATGATCTGCTTGACCTCCTGGAACAGGTCGAAGCTCCGCCGCTGGGTCCCCACCTGAACCACGCGCCCGGTACGGCGCACGGCCTCGAGCATACGGAAGCCTTCCTCGATAGTGTGAGCCAGGGGCTTTTCGACGTAGACGTCCTTGCCGGCCTCGACCGCGTCGATGACCATGCGGGCGTGCCAGTGGTCCGGGGTGGCGACGATGACCACGTCGATGGATTTGTCCTCCAACAGGCGCTGGTAATTGTCGTAGGCTTGGGCGCCGGTCGAGGCGACTTGAAGGCCGGCCTGAAGGTTGGGCTCATAGACGTCGCAGACGGCGGCCATCTCGACGCCCAGCTCCTTGAACTCGGCAGTGAGCAGACGGCCGCGCCCGCCGCTGCCGATGACGGCGCCGCGCAGCCGGTCACTGGCGGCGAGGGCCCCGGCGCCCGCCGCGGCGAAGAACACTCTGCGATCCATGCTCAAGAGCCTATCAGAAACCCATGGTGGCTCTCGGGCTATGCTGGTAGGAGATGACGACGCCGGCGGCCATCGAGACGGACAGCTTCACGAAGGTCTACCGCAGCCTGTGGGGGCGGCGGGAGGTTCGTGCGGTGGATGGAGTGTCGCTGCGCGTCGAGGCGGGAACCACATTCGGTCTGCTGGGGCCGAACGGGGCGGGGAAGACGACGTTCGTGAAGATGCTGCTTTCCTCGGTCCGTCCCACCGCCGGAAGCGCGGGCATTTTTGGCCGGGACTGGCGGCACCCCGAGGCGCGCCGCCCCGTCGGATATCTGCCGGAGAACCACCGCTTCCCCTCCTACCTGACCGGCCGCGGCATGTTGGACTACTACGCGGCGCTCTCCGGCATGGAGGCCTGCGCCCGCCGGCGGCGCGCCGGCGAACTGCTGGCGCTGATCGGCCTGGAGAAGTGGGCGGGCACGCGGCTGGGCAAGTACTCGAAGGGCATGCTGCAACGCCTGGGCCTGGCGCAAGCGCTGATGCACTCACCCCGGCTGCTGATCCTGGACGAGCCCTCCGACGGCGTGGATCCGGTGGGGCGGCGGCAGATCCGCGAGATCCTGCACTCCCTGGAGGAGCAGGGCGTCACCATTTTCATCAACTCGCACCTGCTGGCGGAGGTCGAGCTGTTTTGCCGCGAAGTGGCGATTCTCCACCGCGGTCGCGTGGCGCTGGGGGGCAGAGTGAAGGAACTCACCGCTGGCAAGGGCTACAAGCTGACTATGGGCCCGGTGCCCGAGCGGCTCGAGGCGGAGCTGCGGACGCGCGCCGCCGCGGTGGCCAGCCGCGACGGATGGCTCGAACTCCAGTTTCTGAGCCGGGAGGAAGCCAACCAGGCCATTGATCTGGTGCGCGCGCAGGGCTGCGACATCGAGAGCCTGGCGCCCACCACCAGCACCTTGGAAGAGGTGTTCATGAGGACGGTTCATGCGTAGGTTCACTCCTGTGGTGACCGCCGTCCTGATCCGAGCCGCGTGGCGCGAGGCGCTGCTGACGTGGGAGATCTAGGATCAGTGCGGGCTGTCAACCGCCAGGATCCTGTTCTT
>CAZIRH010000576.1:0-2672 GCA_964541065.1 uncultured Solibacteraceae bacterium | reverse complement strand
AGATCGGGGCGGCGATGTCCGCGATCACGGTCACGGGAGAGGCCCCGTTGATCGACACCACCGCCGCCACCTCCGGAACCGTGATCACCGAAGAGCAGATGACCGAGATGCCCTCCATGTCGCGCGTGACCACCCTGCTGGCCACCCTCTCGCCGGGCGTGTTGCAGCAGGACCAGAACCAGAACATCGCGCACCTGTGGTCGCATGATGCGGCCTCCCAGTTCACGGTCAATGGCGGCCGGAACAACACCCGGTCCAACACCTTCGAGCTGGACGGCATGCCCAATCTCAAGACCGGCGGGCAAGTGGCATTCCTGCCCGCTCCGGACGCCGTGCAGGAGTTCCGCGTGCTGATGAATGCCTACGACGCCTCCATTGGCCGGCAGGCCGGCGGCACCATTCAGATGACCACCAAGAGCGGCACGGCGAAGTACCACGGCAGCCTCTACGAGTACAATCAGAACAACATCCTCAACGCCAACCTCTTCCAAACCAACCTGACGGGCGGCGAGAAGCCTCCGGTGCACTATAACGAGTACGGCGGCAGCATGGGCGGACCGCTCTGGATTCCGAAAATCTACAACGGCAAAGGGAAGACCTTCTTCTTTTTCAACTACAACGGCATCCGGAACCGGGACCCGCGCTTCAACATCCGTTCGCTGCCCACGGAGCTGGAGCGCAAGGGAGACTTCAGCCAGTCGTGGACCACCCAGTTGGTCGGCGGCCAGCGCATCAAGTACCCCATCCAGGTCTATGACCCGCTGACTGTGGCCGCGGACGCCAACGGAACCCGCACCTTGTTCGCCGGAATGGTGGTGCCGGCGAGCCGCCTGAGCAAGGTCGCGCAGAACATCCTGACCTATGTCCCGCTGCCGAATACACCCACCGACGGCACCAGCAATGCGACCAACAACTTCGTGCCGGACTCCACGCGGGACAACAAGATGGCGGATATCACGGGCCGCGGGGACCACACCTGGAACAACGCGCATAAGACCTTTGCCACCTTCCGCTGGTATCACGAAGACGAGCTGAGCGGCGACAACTTTCATAACGCGTTCACGGGCGCGTATCAGCACCGCATGACCAGGGGCGTCGGAGTGGACCATGTCTGGACCTTGAGCCCCACGAAGATCCTGGATTTGAAGGCGAACCTCACGCGTTACGAGGAGCCGAACAACGACCACGGCGTGGGCTTCGATTCGAGCACTCTGGGCTTTCCGGCATCGTTCACTTCCCAGTTGGCGGTTCCGCAGGCGCCGCGCATCACGGGACTGTTCGGAGATATCGGCGTCAACCAGGCCGGCAGCGTTGTGGACACCTCGTATTACACCTGGTCCGCCGTGATGACGCAGGTGAGTGGGAATATGACCTTCAAGTACGGCGCGGAATATTGGGTTCTCCAGCAGGCCAATAAGAGTATCGGGAACCAGGGACGGTTCGACTTCGGCGGCGAGTGGACGCGCCAGCAGGCCACCGTCAGTGGAGGAACCGGCAATGGCTCCACCATGGCGTCGTACCTGTTGGGACTTCCGCACAACAGCAACAGCAGCTTCGCGCGCAATGCGGACGCCTTCTGGTCGCAGCACTTCACCGCGTTCTACGTCCAGAACGACTGGCGTGTCACCCCGAAGCTCACGATCAATATGGGCCTGCGCTGGGACTACGAGAGGCCGGTTACCGAGCGCTACAACCGCATGACCTCGCTCTTCGATCCGACGGTGGCGAACCCCATCAGCGACGCGGCGCAGGCCGCCTATGCGAAGATCCTGACCAGTCCGGCCAATGCCAGTAATGTTGGAGTCCAGATCCTCTCCCAGATCCTGCCGGCAAGTTCGTTCAAGGTCTTGGGCGCGCAGCTCTTCAATGGCGTCAACGGCGTGCCGCGAGGCGTCCATAATCCGAATTACCAGGAAATCCAGCCCCGCCTCGGCTTTGCGTACAGACTGGGGCCCAATAGCGTGATCCGCGGCGGCTTTGGACGCTTCACGCAAGCTTCCTTCATTACCGGCGGGCAGAACGGCTTCAGCCGCACGACGAATCTCATCACCACGAACGACAACTACAAGCACATTGTCGAGACGCTGGACAATCCCTACCAGAGCGGGATCCTCGCGCCCACCGGTTCCTCGCTCGGGCCCCTGACCAACCTGGGACAGGGCGTGAGCTGGAGCAACCCGGATCCCGGGCGATTTCACTCGTGGGAGTACAGCCTGCATCTCCAGCACCAGTACAGAGGCTGGCTGTTTGAGGCGGGTTACACGCACAACAAGACCTACGACATTTCATCGGACTTGAATCGCAACCTGCCGAGCTTTGCGCTGTGGCAGAAGTATCTGTCGCCCGAGAACAACTTCGATGCCAAGGGCCGGCCGCTGGACACGTTGCTGTGGAACACGCTGGTTCCGAATCCCTTCAACGGGCTGCCCGGCGTGACGGGCTCGATCGCCACCGCCACGACGGTGGCGATGAACCAGTTGCTGAATCCCGTCACCATACTGGGCGGCATCACGGAGAACAACAATCCGTGGGGTCGGAACCAGTACGACGCGCTGCTTGCCAAGATCGAGCACCGCTTCAGCAAAGGCTTCGGCGTGATCAATGCGTTCACTTGGGGCAAGCTGTTCGAGGACACCTCCTGGATCGGCCCGGAGATTGCCGGCCGGAACATC
>CAZIRH010000575.1:0-2677 GCA_964541065.1 uncultured Solibacteraceae bacterium | reverse complement strand
GTGCTTCCGGCCGCCGGCGGACGCACCACCTGGATGGATCTGGGCCAGACCCGCGACATGCTGCTGGCGCGCGTGGCCTGGCTGCCCGATTCCAAGGGCCTGGCCGTGCAGCGGCTTAACCGCGTCCAGAACCGGCTGGACCTGCTGGTAGCCGACCCTGTCACGGGCGCTTCGCGGCTGGTGCTCCAGGAGACCGATCCCCACTGGATCAACGTGGCCGACGACCTGCGGTTCCTCAAGAACGGCGCGGAGCTGCTGTGGTCCAGCGAGCGCAGCGGCTTCCGCCACCTGTACCGCTACTCGAGCGACGGCAAGCTTGTGGCGCAACTGACCCGCGGGGACTGGGAAATCACCGAGACGGCCTGCGTGGACGAGGGCGCGGGCGAAGTGTTCTTCCTCGCCACTGAGCGCAGCCCGCTCGAGCGGCACCTCTATCGCGTAAAGCTCGAGGGCGGCAACCCGCAGCGGCTCACTCAGGCGGCCGGCACCCACGCGGCCTCGATGCCCGCCAACTGCGCCTGGTACCTGGACACGCACTCCAGCCTCACGACGCCGCCGGGCCGCACGCTCCACGCGCGTGACGGCGCCGCGTGGGCGGTCTTCTCCGAACCAGATCGGAAGGCCGCCGAGGAGCTCGACCTCCTGCCCATCGAGATCGTCGAGGTCAAGGCCCCGGATGGCGCGTTGCTCTACGCCCGCCTGATCCGGCCCGCCGGCTTCCAGGCCGGGCGGAAGTACCCCGCGGTGGTAATGGTTTACGGCGGCCCGCACGCCCAGGCGGTGCGCAACGCGTGGCCCGGCGCCACGCTGGACCAAGTGCTTGCCGCTCGGGGGTTCGTCGTCTGGCAGCTCGACAATCGCGGCTCCGCCGGGCGTGGCCACGCCTTCGAGGCGGTGGTTCACCGGAACCTGGGCGCGAAGGAGCTCGAGGACCAGAAGACCGGCGTCCGCCACCTGCTCGGGCTGGGCTTCGTGGATGGGGCCCGCATCGGCCTCTACGGCTGGAGCTACGGCGGCTACATGACGTTGTACTCGCTGTTGAACGCCCCAGAGCTGTTCGCCGCAGGCGCGGCCGGCGCGCCGGTGACCGATTGGCGCCACTACGACACCATCTACACCGAGCGCTACATGGGGCTGCCCTCGGAGAACGCCGAAGGCTACCGCCGCAGCTCGCCTGTGCATCAGGCCGCCGCTCTCAAGGCCAGGCTGTTGATGATTCACAACTTTCAGGACGACAACGTGCTGTTCCAGAACACCTTCCAGATGGCCGCGGCCCTGGAGCGCGCCGGCAAGCGCTTCCAGTTCGCCCTGTACCCGCTGAAGACGCACGGGGTGACAGGCCCGTCGAGGAGACACCTCTACGAGACGATCGTGGGGTTCTTCGAGGAGCAGCTCAGCGGGAACCGGCAGTAGTTGGTCATCACGACCTTTCGGAGTATGATGGGTGGAGTCCAGCAGGGCGGGTGTCTCGAATGAGCGTCAGGGGTAGGCCGGTTCCGACCCGCAACGTGGCGGGCGTGAGATGCCTGCCATTCCTGTTCCTGCTCTTGCTCTCTCCGACTTCGGCCTGGACCCAGGAAAGTCGGGCCACGCTCCTGGGCCTGGTCACCGACCCCAGCGGCGCTGTGGTCCCGGGAGCCCGGGTCACGGCCACCAACATCGAGACCGAAGTCCGCCACGCGACCGAATCCAACGGCGAGGGCAACTACGTCATCCCGTATCTGTCGCCGGGGGCCTACCGCCTGCGGGTGGAGCAGGAGGGATTTCGGACGCATGAGCGCGGGCCGGTCGGGGTGCGTATCGGCGACCGTGTGCGCGTGGACGTGATCCTCCAGTGCGGCCGGGTGACCGAGAACGTGGTGGTCACAGCCGACACGCCAGCGCTCCAATCGGCCGATGCTTCCATGGGCTCCGTGATCGACGCGCGGCGGGTGGCGGAACTCCCCATCGCCCACGGCAACGCCTATCATTTGACGCGCCTGGTGGCCGGAGTGGTCTACACGGGGAACGGCACGTTTGACCGCCCCTTCGATCCGAGCCACATCGCCCACTACTCGATGGCGGGCGCCTACCCGCTGCGCAACGAGATCACCCTGGACGGCTCCCCCAACTCGTCGATGACGGCCGCGCGCAACGAGGTGGGCGCCGCCTACGTGCCGCCGGCCGACATCATCGGGGAGATGCGAATCACGACCATGGCGTTAGACGCCAGCGCCGGGCACACCGAAGGGGGAGTGATCAGCCTCAGCCTGAAAACCGGCACGAACACCCCTCACGGGACCGCCTACTACAACCACCAGAGTCCCGAGCTGTTCGCCAATTCCTGGCTGGCCAACCGGCACGGGCAGCCCCGTGCGGAATTCAGCTACCGCCGCTGGGGCGCGTCGCTGCTCGGGCCGCTCTGGATTCCCCGGCTGTACTCCGGCAAGAACCGGACCTTCTTTCTGTGGGGCTATGAAGGCATCCGCGAGCGCCGCCCACGCAGCCTGGGCGACCAGACGGTTCCGACGGTGCCCGAGCGGCTGGGCGACTTCTCGGCCCTGCTGGCGCTGGGCGACCGATACCAGCTCTACGACCCCGCCACGCGCCGGCGCAGCCCCGCCGGCGGGATGATCTCGCAGCCGTTCGCCGGCAACATCATCCCCCAGGCGCGCATCAGCCCGATCGCGAACAACAT
>CAZIRH010000574.1:0-2690 GCA_964541065.1 uncultured Solibacteraceae bacterium | reverse complement strand
GAATGCCTGGGCGTCACACCGCTTCCATGGTTGAGGGCGGCTTGGTGGCGATGTGATAGGTGACGCTCACCTCTTCCGGCAAAGCATCGCCAGAGCAGGCGGCCGTGCACATACGGCTACAGCCGGACTGATTTTCCCCTCGCCCGCGCCCATCCCGTCATGCGACGAGGATCGCCGCCCCAGAGCCGGCTGGCAGCCCACGCAGTGGGCCGGGGACTACCTTCACACTCGAGCTTGATGACCGGGAAGAGCGCCGTCGGCGAGCTATGCGGCAGCCCGGTCACGGTCACATAATCCGCGTCCTGTCGGAAGTCTAGTCCATGCCCCGTAGTCAGCAGCGTTGCCCGCTTTACTCGTGTTTGCAGTCCGGCGAGGGTCAGGCTATCCCGGCCGTCCCAGAAGCGAATCACCAGGTACAGGTTGTCGCCCTTTCGGGTTTGGCGCCCGTAGGTGATGAACTCGCAGATCTCTCCCGCCTCCGAACCATAGATGGCTTCACCGTGCACCTGCATCCACTCGCCGATGGCCCGCACCCGCTCGACAAACTCCGACGGCAACCGGCCATCCGCGTCGGGACCGACATTGAGCAGCAGGTTCCCGCCCTTGCTCGCAGCTTCCACCACCATGTCGAGCAGCAGCTCCGCCGGCCGCCACCGCTCACCGACGGCGTACCCCCACAGCCGCCAGGTGCTCACCTGACACGATTCCCACAATCGTCCTGGTTCCGCAGCGATGTGGTGCTCCGGGGTGCCGAAGTCGCCGAGCTGAGGGGCCTCACCCGCTGCCGCGTCGCCGCCAACTGCCCCTTGGGCGGATGGCGCAGCAGGAAGAACGCCGAGCCGGTTGTTGATGAGGATGTGCGGCTGCAGCGAGCGGATCATAGCCACCAGCTGCAAAGCCCTCCAATCCTCGGCGCAGTGCGGCCACGCGGCATCGAACCACATGACGTCGATCTTGCCGTAGCGTGTCAGCAGCTCGCGCACCTGCTCGTGGACGTAGGTGCGGAATCGATCCCACCCGCTTGGGTCGTGCGCCGGCCCTTCCCAGTATGCGGGTATGCGCCAGTCAGCCAGGGAGTAATAGAAACCGACGCGCAGCCCTGCCGCCCGAAAAGCGTCGGCGTACTCACCTATGAAGTCACGCTTTGGCGCTTGACACGCACTGGTGTAATCCGTGAGCTTCGAGTCCCACAAGCAGTACCCGTCGTGGTGGCGGGTGGTCATCACGGCGTACTTCATGCCGGCGCTCTTGGCTACCGTCGCCCAGTATGCCGGATCATAGCCTTGTGGATTCCAGCTACTGGCCGCGGCAGCGTACTCACGCTGGTCGAGATGCTCCCGAAACAGCACCTGTTCACCTCGCCCGTAGGCCGCATATGGCCCCCAGTGGATGAAAAGCCCAAAGCGCGCCTGGGGGAACCATCGCCAGTACTCCGGCAATGCTTGCACCTCGACATCGCGTTCAACCATATCGGTCGTCACCTCAAAGAATCGTGCAGCTTCGAGTGCAACCCATATATTGTGTTGTTTCTGCCCGCCGATGACGGTCCATCCGGACGTCCGCGCGGCGGTGTCCGGGCATGGTGGTGCGCTCGGCCTACACCACTTCCATGGTTGACGGCGGCTTGGTGGCGATGTGATAGGTGACGCTCACCACGCCCGGCACCTCGGCGGTGATGCGCGCGGCCAGCTTCTCCAGCGTCTCGTAGGGCAGGCGCGTGGGCGCGGCGGTGCGCGCGTCCACGCTGTCCCAGCAGCGGATCTCGATCTGCCGGCCGAACTCGCGGCGGCCCTCGCGCATCCCCGTGACGCGGTCGTCGTGCAGGATCGCCATGCACTGGAATGCGCCGGTTTGCGCAAGCTCCCCTTCGACGATGGCGGTCGCGCGGCGCACCAGCTCGACCTTCTCCGGCGTCACTTCGCCGATGACGCGCGCCGCCAATGCGGGCCCGGGGAACGGGATGCGGTTGTACACCGACTCCGGCAGCCCCAGCGCCGCTGCGAGCTTGCGCACGCCGTCCTTGCGTAACTGCACCAGCGGCTCGATGATGGTGTAGCCGAATGCCGCCACCGGATCTATGCCGAGCTGCTCGAAGACGTTGTGCTGGCGCTTGATGCCGGCGACGGTTTCGTCCACATCGGTGAGGATAGTGCCCTGCAGCAGGAACCGCGCGCCGCTCGCGCGCACCAGGCCGCCGAAGACGTCCTTGTAGAACGTCTGCGTGATCGCCTCCCGCTTCTGCTCCGGATCGCTTAGGCCTTTCAGCGCGGCGAAGAACTTCTCGCGCGCGTCCACCAGCTCCACCTTGATCCCCAGGGAGGCGAAGAGGGATACGACGCGCTGCGGCTCGCCCTCGCGCATGAGGCCGTTCTCGATGAAGAAGGTCTGCAGGCGATCCCCAAGCGCCCGGTGCCCCAGCATGGTCACGGTTGACGAATCCACCCCGCCGGAGAGGGCGCTGATCGCCAGCCCATCGCCGACGGTGGCAGCGATTTCCGCCGCCCTGTCGGCGATGAATCGCTGTGGGTGTAGCTCACTTGCCGTGATTTCCTTGATTGCCATGACGTGTCGCCTCCGTGGGGAAACTGCCGGGTTTTTCGACGTGGATTGGGCGCGCCCTGCTGCGACACGGAGCACCGGCGCCCACGCCCAGGGTTTGCCAGCCTCGGGCTGGGCGGGCGTGCTCCATG
>CAZIRH010000573.1:0-2691 GCA_964541065.1 uncultured Solibacteraceae bacterium | reverse complement strand
CCGGAAGGCGGTTTGCCGGCCAGGGCGGCTTCGTGCAAGTAGTTGTCCGGGTTGCCGCGGACCTGGGTGGCGCGCGGCTCGTTCCTCAAGAAGTCCAACCCCACCGAATCGATGGCCACCGGATCCTGCGACAGGAACAGGCTGGCGGCCCAGCGGTCTCCAAAGGAGAGGAAGCGAATCACGTTGCCTTCGTTGTGCTCCGCGGGATACAGGCCGTCCAGCATGTAGAGCAGCGTCTTACCGCCCAGGTGTTTGTGCCCGATCAGGTCAACCAGGCAATTGTACGATCCCATAGGCCTGTTTCTGGAGCTGGAGCTATGCAGCGGCCGCGGCGTCCAGGCGCCGCCGTTCGGGAAGTACACCGAACCAAAATGGTTCTTAGCGCACAAGGTCACACCGCACAAAGTGTGCGCCCGCAACAACGCCAGATTGATCAGGTACTTCGCACCGGTGACGCACTGCGGCAGATACCCTGGCGGCACGCCCGGCTCGGCAAAGTGTATGGGGTTGGCCTCGTCGGAGGTGGCGGCGAGCCGTCCGCTGCCGGCCATGCCGGGATTCACCACGAACTGGACGGCCTGAAAGTTCGGATCCGGGCCGGCCCTGACCTTGTTATACAAGGGCTCACCGATGTACCGCGAGGCGTCATAGATGGTGATATCTTTGCCGGGCACACCCGCGACGCTGATCAGTTGAGCGAGCAATGCGCGGACCACGTGGGGGCTGGGCATCCCCCGTCCCGCGCGCCAATCGCCCGAGCGATCCTGATTGGCATTGATCTTGATGGCCACCCTCTCGCCTGGCCGGTACCCGGCGCTGCCCAGGTTGCGGGTCTGGTTGAAGTGCCTGAACAGCGCCTCCCAAGCCTGCTGGTCAGTGGGCCGGCCGGTCAGGCCCTGGAGCGCCCTGGACACCATGGCGTCCACCAGGCTTTGATCGGTGTTGGCATCCTCCCACCAGTTGCCCGTGGCGCCGTCCCAGCGAGTGGCGTCAGGCTCGTGGACCCACACCACCCTGCCAGGGTGGATACCCTTTGCCACGCCCAGGGGCTGGTTGGGTGGATCGCCGGGGGTGAATTGCGCTGGCGGGGTGGCGGGCGCCTGTGCGATCGCGTCACCGGTCACCCCCGGCAGGAGCCACGCTGCCATCAGAGCCAATGGCAAGGCCGTGGCCGCGCGCTGTGGTCTTCGGCACGCCGAATTCATGTCTTGACCTCTCTGGGAATCATACATCCATTCCGGAGACTGGCCCCGCACGTTTGCGGAAAACGACCACCGCCAGCGGGGGCAGCGTGATCACGATGCTGTGGTCGCGGCCGTGGACGGCCACGGGCTGCGAGGGAGCACCTCGCGGATTGCCCATCCCGCTGCCGCCGAAGGCCACCCGGTCCGTGTTGAGCACCTCTTCATAGAAGCCCGCCTCAGGCACACCGAAGCGGTAGCCGGGGCGCGGCACCGGCGTGAAGTTGCAGGCGACCAGCAGGAAGTCGCGGGGGTCACGCGCCCGGCGCAGGAAGGCGATCACGGAGTTGTCCACGTCCCGGAAATCCACCCACTGGAAGCCGTCCCAGTGGTAGTCCACTTCATACAGCGCCGGCTGGGCGCGGTAGAGGCGGTTGAGCTCGGCGACCAGGCGCTGGAACTGGCGGTGGTAGTCGAAGTCGAGCAGCTCCCAGCGCACGCCGGCCTCGCAGTTCCACTCCTCGTACTGGCCGAGCTCCGCGCCCATGAACAACAGCTTCTTGCCGGGATGGGTGTACATGTAGGCCAGGAAGGCGCGCGCGTTGGCGAAGCGCTGCCACTCGTCGCCGGGCATCTTGGCGAGCAGCGAGCGCTTGCCGTGCACCACTTCATCGTGGGAGATGGGCAGCACGAAGTTCTCGCTGAAGGCGTAGAGCAGGCTGAAGGTGATCTGGTTGTGGTGGAACTTGCGGTGGACCGGTTCGAGGGCGAAGTAGCCGAGCATGTCGTTCATCCAGCCCATGTTCCACTTCATGGTGAAGCCCAGCCCGCCCAGGTAGACCGGGCAGGAGACGCCCGGGAAGGCCGTGGATTCTTCGGCGATGGTGATGGCGCCGGGGACCTGGTGGGCCAGCTCGTTGAAGCGGCGCAGGAGGTCGATGGCTTCGAGGTTCTCGCGGCCGCCGTACAGGTTGGGGACCCACTCGCCCTCGGGGCGGGAGTAGTCCAGGTAGAGCATGGAGGCCACCGCATCCACGCGCAGGCCGTCGATGTGGTACTGCTTGAGCCAGAACAGGGCGCTGGAGATTAGGAAGGCGCGGACCTCGTTGCGCCCGTAGTTGAAGATCAAGGTGCCCCAGTCGCGGTGCTCGCCCCGGCGCGGGTCGGCGTGCTCGTAGAGCGCCGTGCCATCGAAAAAGGCCAGCCCGTGCGCGTCTTTGGGGAAGTGGGCCGGCACCCAGTCCACCACCACGCCGAGGCCGGCCTGGTGGCAGCGGTCCACGAAGTACATGAAGTCGTCGGGCGATCCCCAGCGCGAGGAGGGGGCGAAGTACCCCGTGACCTGGTAGCCCCAGCTCCCGGTGAAGGGGTGCTCCATGACGGGCAGCAGCTCGAGGTGGGTGTAGCCCATGCGCTGCAAGTAGGGGACCAGGCTGTCGGCCAGTTCGCGATAGCCCAGCGGCCGGTTGTCCGGCCCCCGCAGCCAGGAGCCCAAGTGGACCTCGTAGAA
>CAZIRH010000572.1:0-2694 GCA_964541065.1 uncultured Solibacteraceae bacterium | reverse complement strand
ACAGCCGGCATAGGAGAAAATGAAATGATGCCATTCACCGAGTGCCCTGTCTGTGGGGGAGCCTTGCTGGCCAAGGAGGTCGAGAAACTGATCCGCGGCGCGAACCACGTCGCCATCCTGAGGGTGCCAGCAGAGGTCTGCTTGCACTGCGGAGAGCGCCTGTACACTCAGGAAGTAGTCGCGCGCTTCGAGCAGATCAAGGCCAAACTGGAACGGCAAGAAACCTCCGAGTTTGAAACCCTCGGGCTGTCCTTCCAAGTGCGCTGATCGCCCGCCGCCAGAACAAGACGGGAGTCTTACCCTACACCGCGAAGTACCCGCAGTCGGGGTGGTGGAAGACCAGCGCGCTGACGCTGGCTTCGGGGTCCATCATCATGGTCTCGGTGAGGCGGACGCCGATGTCCTCCGGGCCGAGCAGCCGGAAGAGGCCCTGCTGATCGTCGAGGTTGGGGCAAGCCGGGTAGCCGAAGCTGTAGCGTTTGCCCCGATAGCGGGCCTGCAACCGTTCCTCCATGGCCAGCGCAGGCGGATCGGGGAAACCCCAGTCCTCGCGGATGCGCCGGTGGAGCCACTCGGCGCAGGCTTCGGCGGTCTCGAGCGCCAGCGCCTGGAGGGCGTGGGCGAAGAAGAACCGTCCCGCCTGCTTGGCTTCCTCGGCCCGCTCGCGGATTCCCTGCCCTGCCGTGACCACAAACAGCGCGATGTGGTCGCGCTGCCCGCCCGCCGGGTCCAGGACGTAATCGCTCAGGCACAACCCATCGGGCCGCGGCTGGCGCGGAAATGAGAACACGTGCCGCCGGCTGCTGCCACCGGGCGCGAACAGGGCAATGGCGTTGCCCGTGCGCGCGGCCTCGAAGAACTGCCACACCGCGCCAACTTTCATGAACCGCGCGGCTTCCCGCTTGACCTCCTCGACTTGGTGGCGCAGCTCCAGCGCCTTGCCATCGCGCTCAGCCAGCAGCCTCTCGAAGCTGCCCCTGAAACCCAGATGCTTGCCGTAGAGCATCTGCGGGTTGATGTAGCTCCAGACTTCGGTCAGGTCCGGCACGTCCCGCATCTGGCGGTCCAGGTACGGGGCCGGCGGGATGGGCAGTCCCAAGCGTACGCGCGAGCTGCGCGTCTCGGAGGGCGATGCCGCGGGCGGTGGGGCCTCCGGCGCGACGGCGGCGGCTTCGGTGTGGGCGGCGAGCACGGCGTCACGCGTGACCGGATCCATCAGCTCGTTCAACGCGCGCAGGCCGGCCATCGCGTCCTTGCAGTAGATGGCCGGCTCGCCGTAGGCCGGCGCAATCTTCGTGCGGGTGAAACGGTCCGACAGCGCGGCGCCGCCCACCAGCAGCGGCAGGCGGATGCCGGCGGCGCGCAGGTCAGCGGCAGTGACGGCCATCTGCTGGGCGCTCTTGACCAGCAGCCCCGAAAGACCGATGGCGTCCGGGGTGTGCTCGTGGCAGGCGCGGATCACTTCCTCGGGCGGCACCTTGATGCCCAGGTTGATGACCCGGTAGCCGTTGTTGCTCAGGATGATGTCCACGAGGTTCTTGCCGATGTCGTGAACGTCGCCCTTGACGGTGGCCAGCAGGAACTTGCCACGCGCGGCCGTCTGGCTGCGCTCCATGAACTGCTCCAGGTGGCTGACCGCGGCCTTCATGGCCTCGGCCGATTGCAGCACCTCAGCCACGATCAGTTCGTTGGCGGCAAACAGGCGGCCCACCTCGTCCATGCCCGCCATCAGCGGGCCGTTGATGATATCGAGCGGCGCGGCGCCCTGCTGGAGCTTCCGATCCAGGTCGGCGATCAGCCCGTCGCGCGTGCCCTCGATGATGTAGCGGGTGAGGCGCTCGTCGAGCGGGAGGTCCGCTTCTTTCTTCTTCGCCTTGCCAGCGGCCCCGCGAAAATGCTCGCTCACGGCGGCGATGTGGTGCTGGTGAATCGCCACCCGGTCTTCGAGGCCGACAACCGGCGAGTTGAACAGCAGGTCCTCGGCCAGCCGGCGCTCCTCGGCGGGGAGCGAGGCGAAGCGTTCGAGCCGTTCGGCGTTCACGATGGCCAGGTCCAGCCCCGCTTTGGTCGCGTGATAGAGGAACACCGAGTTGAGGACTTCGCGCGCCGCGGGCGGCAAACCAAAGGAGACGTTCGAGATGCCCAACACGGTCTTGACGTGCGGCAGCTCCTGCTTGACCAGCCGGACGGCCTCGATGGTTTCCACGGCGCCGCCAATGTAGTTCTCGTCGCCGGTGGCGCAGGGGAACACCAAGGGGTCGATGATGATGTCCTCCGGCGGGATGCCGTACTTCTCGGTGAGCAGGCCGCAGGCGCGGCGGGCCACCGCCAGCTTGTGCTCGCGGGTGAAGGCCTGGGCGCGCTCGTCGATGCAGCCGACAGTCAAGGCGGCGCCGTAAGCGCGGGCCAGCGGGCAGACGCGCGCGAACTTCTCCTCGCCGTCCTCGAGGTTGATCGAGTTGATGATGCTCTTGCCCTGGCAGAAGGTGAGGGCCAGTTCGAGGGCGCGCGCATCGGTCGAGTCGATCATGACGGGGGCCTTGATCTTGCGGATCAGGCGTTCGTAGAAGGGCGGGATGTCGGCCAGCTCGTCGCGGTCGCTGGAAGCCAGGCAGACATCGACGATGTGCGCGCCGCCGCGCACCTGGCGGCGGGCGATCTCGGCGGCCTCTTCCCACTGGCCCTCGGCGAGCA
>CAZIRH010000571.1:0-2700 GCA_964541065.1 uncultured Solibacteraceae bacterium | reverse complement strand
GCCGTGGCGGTGGCGGCCACCTGGCTGCCGGCGCGGCGCGCCACGCGAGTCGAGCCCGCGGCGGCGCTGCGGTATGAGTAAGCGTTCGTACTACAATGAAGTAAGGAGACCGACAGGAGGTAAGGAGCATGCCCGCCAGTACTATCACCAGCAAGGGTCAGGTCACTATCCCCAGGTCGATCCGTGAGCAGCTCCGCCTCCGCAGGGGACAGCGGTTGGACTTCCAACTGGCCGATGATGGGCAGCTCATCCTGAAGCCGCGCGCGCGGGATATCCGCGAGCTCAAAGGCATCCTGCGCACGGGCCGGCGCCGCGCAGCGACCGTCGCAGAAATGAACGAGGCGATTGCCGAGGGCTTCTCGAAGTCCGCCGCCGCAGCACAGGGAACTTGTCCGACTACCTGATCGGCGAGATCAGCCGCGAGGACGGCTGTCGGGACACCGTGACCTTCGACCGGGCGCTGCGCGGGGCGCCCGGCTTCACGGTGCTGGGGTGAGCTGGCAGCTCCAGGTGGCGGCTGTCTCAGCCAGGTAACGACCCGGCGCGAGCGGAGCTGCTGTAGGAGGTTGCTGAAAAAGCCCTGCACAGACTGAAGTCCGTGCCACCGCAGGCCAGCAAAGCGTTGAATTTCCGTGGCACAGGCGTTCAGCCTGTGCTTGTCGCGGGCTCGCAAAGGGCTTTTTCAGCAACCTCCTACACCCGCCAGCGCCGACTACGGCGTCCTGGCGCAACGAAAACCGACAACTTGGCTCCGGTAAGACGGCGCGTTGACGCCGAAGAAGGCACACGCGAAGACGACCGGGAGGTCGTGGGTCCACGAGCCGCCGCGCCAAGCCCGCAAGCTGGCCGATCCGGCACGGAGTTGCTCGTGCACCCACTCCGCCACGTTCCCGCGCATGTCAACCAACCCCCAGGTGTTCGGCTTCTTCTGGCCCACAGGATGCGTCTCCTTGTCCGAATTGCGACCCCACCAGGCCACCTCGTCCAGATTGCCAGCTTGGTCCGGCTCCCAGCCGCCGGCCCGGCAGGCACACTCCCATTCAACCCCTGTCGGCAGCCGGTATCGCCCGTCGTTCTCTTTTGCGTTCAATCGGGTCAGGAACTCCTGCGCGTCCTCCCAAGAGACCGTCTCCACCGGCCGGTCCGGCCCCGGAAAGCCGCTTGGGTTGCTCCCCATCACTGCTTCCCACTGGCTCTGCGTCACTTCAGTAACCTGCAAGTAGAACGGCTTGGCCACCGGTGACTTGTACTTCTTCTGAAACGAGCCCGGCTCGATCAGGACGAACCTCATGCCCACCGAGTTGGTGAATGTACCCGCCGGCGTCTTCACCGCCGGAGCCGGCTCCCTGGCCTCCTGGGGCGTCGCTCGCCAGGCTGCCGCTGCACACAGGAGGGCCATTGCCAGCCCGCAGCGCAGCAATCTTGGGCCTGTCGCCCCGGATCGTACAGCAGCATCGGTCTTGCGCATGTCTTCTCCTCTTCAGCTCGGGCCCCACCCCGCCCACCGGTAAAGTGTACCAGCTTCGCTCGCGCCGTCAGCTCGCTGACCACCTGAGGCGAGGCCGGCTGCCGGCGCCTGTGATATCTCATACATTAGGCACCCCATGACGGCTTCCAGCGCAACGACGCAAACGCTGCCGATGTTCATCGGCGGGGAGTGGATCACTACCGGCTCGGAACTGACCGTCCGCCTGCCCTACGACGGGACGCCGGTGGGCCGGGTCTCGAAGGCTGACGCCGCGCTGGTGGCGAGTGCCGTCGAGGCGGCCCGGCAGGGCGCGCGCGCCATGCGGTGTCTTGCGAACTACGAGCGCGCCGAGCTGCTGATGCGGATCACCGCGCTCCTCCAGCGGGACCTCGAAGAGTTCGCGCGACTGGTCTCCGCCGAGACGGGCAAGCCCATCCGGGAAGCCCGCGCGGAGGCGGAGCGCGGCCTCCAGACGCTGACGGCCGCGGCCGAGGTGGCCCGCAGCCTGCGCGGTGAAGTCGTCCCCATGGACGCGGCGCCGATCGGGAAGGGCCGGATGGCCATCACCATTCGGGAGCCCCTGGGCGTGATCGCCGCCATCACGCCATTCAACCTGCCGCTGAACCTGGCCCTCCACAAGGTGGCGCCGGCGCTGGCGGCGGGCAACAGCGTGGTGCACAAACCCGCCAGCTTCACTCCACTCAGCGCCCTGCGTCTGGCCCGCGCGGTCGAGGAAGCCGGCGCGCCGGCGGGCGCCTACAACGTGGTGATCGGCGACGGCTCGGCCGTCGGCAGGACCATCGTCGAGCACCCGGCGGTGGCCATGGTGAGCTTCACGGGAAGCCCGGAGGTGGGCCAGGCCATCCGCGCCGCGGCGGGCATGAAGCGGGTCACGCTCGAACTGGGCAGCAACTCGGCGGTCATCCTCGAGCCGGACTGCGACCTGGAGACCGCGGTAGCCCGCGCGGTGACCGGCAGCTTCGCGCACAGCGGCCAAATCTGCATCTCGGTGCAGCGCATCTACGTGCAGGAGTCGATCGCCGCGGAGTTCCTGGACCGGTTCGCTGCGGCGACCGCCCGGCTCCGGATCGGCCACCCGTTCGAGGAGACCACTGACGTTTCCTCACTGATCACCGAGCAGGAAGCCATTCGCGTGAGCGCGTGGATCGAAGAGGCGCGCGAGCGGGGCGCGCGGCTGGTGTGCGGGGGCGCGCGTCGCGGCGCCACCATCG
>CAZIRH010000570.1:0-2700 GCA_964541065.1 uncultured Solibacteraceae bacterium | reverse complement strand
ACCGGCGCGCCCAGCCGCCGGGGCCGGCGCCGCCGTCACGGGCGGCGGGGCGGCGGGCCGCTCGGCCGCGACCGGCGCGGTTCCTTTCCCCGCACACTGCGGACATTCGGAGTACGCGGGCGGGACTTCGGCTCCGCACTTGGGACAAATCCAGGTGAACATTCCCCTTTACTCTACCGCATCCGCCGAGAGGCCTCGCATTCCCGTAGCATGGCTACATGGAGTTCTTCCGCCGCGCCGCGGGCGCTCCGCAAAAGCTGGGAATCCTGGCAGGCACGTTCAACCCGCCCACGCGCGCGCACCTGGCGCTGGGCCGCGCGGCGTTGCGAGTGGTCGAGGAAGTGCTGTTCGCGCTGCCGCGCGAGTTCCCGCACAAGAGCTACCAGGGCGCCAGTTTCGCCGACCGCCTGAAGATGCTGGAGGCGGCGCTGGAAGGCGAGCCGCGCTGTTCCATCGGGGCCACCGAGAAGGGCCTCTTCATCGACATCGCGGGCGAGTGCCGCCAGGCTTACGGCGCCGCCACGGAACTCTACTTCCTCTGCGGGCGGGATGCCGCCCAGCGCGTGGTGAACTGGGACTACGGGCGCCCCGGCGCGATTCGCGAGCAGCTCCGGGAGTTCCAACTACTGGTGGCGCCGCGCGGGGGCCGCTACCAGGCGCCGCCCGAGTTGCGCGAGCGGATTCATCCGCTGGCGGTCAGGGGAGGCCACCAGGAGGTCTCGGCCACGGGCGTGCGCGAGCGGATTCGTGCGGGCCAGCCTTGGGAACACCTGGTGCCGCCAGCCGTGGTGGAGCTGGTGCGGCTTTGCTACGGCGGGCGCGGCTGAGGGCCTCACTGCTCGTGCTGGGTGGCCTCGAGAAACGCGCGCAGACGGTGGCAGCGGCTGGGATGCCGCAGCTTGCGGAGGGCCTTGGCCTCGATTTGCCGGATGCGCTCGCGGGTGACGGCGAAGTACTGGCCCACTTCCTCGAGGGTGTGCTCGCTGCCGTCCATCAGGCCGAAGCGCATCTTGATGATCTTCTCCTCGCGCGGGCTGAGGGTCTTGAGCACCTCGGCGGTTTGCTCGCGCAGATTGAGGTTGATGACCGCCTCCGAGGGCGACACCACGCGGCGATCCACGATGAAATCGCCCAGGTGGGACTCCTCCTCCTCGCCCACCGGCGTCTCCAGCGAGATGGGTTCCTGGGCAATGCGCAGCACCTTGCGGACCTTGTGGACCGGCAGGTCCATGCGCCGCGCCAGCTCGTCGGTGGTGGGCTCGCGTCCCAGTTCCTGCTGGAGCCGGCGCTGGGTGCGCACCAGCTTGTTGATGGTCTCGATCATGTGCACCGGGATGCGGATGGTGCGCGCCTGATCGGCGATGGCGCGGGTGATGGCCTGGCGCACCCACCAGGTGGCGTAAGTGGAGAACTTGTAGCCGCGCAGGTAGTTGAACTTGTCCACGGCCTTCATCAAACCGATGTTGCCTTCCTGGATCAGGTCCAGGAACTGCAAGCCGCGGTTGGTGTAGCGCTTGGCGATGGAGACGACCAGCCGGAGGTTGGCCTCGATCAGCTGCTTCTTGGCCGACTCCGCCTCCTGCTCGCCCCGCTCGATGACTTGCAGGGTGCGGCGCAACTCCGCCGCCGAAGCGCCGGATTCCTCTTCGAGCTGCTGAAGCCTCAGATTGCACTGGCGCAGTCCCTTGCGCAACTCCCGCGCCTGCGGCGCCGCCCCGGAGGGTTCCTCCTCCCGACGCTTGAGACGCGCGATCTCCCTTTCCAGGGGCCGCAGCTCCTCGACGGTGCGGTGAACGCGGTCCACCAGCCGGTGCTGGTAGAGCGTACTGAAAGGGATCTCGCGCACCAGTTGGGAGATGTGCACGGTGGCCCGGGCCAGGTTGTGACGCAGCCCGCGGAACTGCTTGGGCTTCATGGTGCGGGGGATGGCCAAGGCCTTCTGGCGCACCTGTTGCGCTTTCCTGTAGTGCCTGGCGATTTCCTCGACAATCTTGAGAATCTTCTGACGCTGACCGTCCAGGCACTCTTCGTTGACGCCCAGCTCGGGCAGCGTCAGCACGTCCCGGATGGAGACGGCGCCGGAGGCCAGGTCGTCGCCCAAAAGGAGCAGCTCGCGGGTGACGAGCGGGGAGCGCGACAGGGCCTTGTGCACCGCGCGTTGCCCGCGTTCCACGCGCTTGGCCAGCTCGATCTCGCCCTCGCGCGTGAGCAGCGGGACGGTGCCCATCTCGCGCAGGTACATGCGCACCGGGTCGTTGGTCTTGTCGCCGACCTCCGGGCCCAGGTCCAGCTCCGAGAGGTCCTCGACTTCCTCGATCTTGTCCAGGCGGGGCTCTTCCAGGATCTCGACGCCGGCTCCATCCAGGCTGACCAGGATGTCTTCCAGTTCCGGGCCGGCGGTTAACTCGTCCGGCAGCAGGTCGCTGACCTCGTCGTAGAGGACGTAGCCCTTCTCTTTGCCGGCGTCCATGAGCTGCTTCAGCCGGCCGTATTTGTCGTCGAGACCCACGGAACCCCTTTGTGCGGCGCCGCCGCGAGTATCCTTGTCATTGTACAACACCGCGGCGCGAGCCGAATCACTGCCGGTCCAGGCGACTCAGCTCTTCGGTCCAGCGCATGGCCGCGTCCCGATCGCCGGCGCGCTCGGCCTCGCGCACGCGGCTCCGCAGCGCCGCGCGGCGCGCCTCGTGGCCGGCGTTC
>CAZIRH010000569.1:0-2702 GCA_964541065.1 uncultured Solibacteraceae bacterium | reverse complement strand
CGCGGCCCTGCGAATCGGCGCGCTGGAGGTGCGTCCGGCCACTGCGCTGGCGCCCATGGCCGGCCTGACCGACGGGTTGTTCCGCCGTTTCGTCCGTCGCCTGGGCGGCTGCGGGCTCCTCATCACGGAACTGGTCAGCGCGGAGGGACTGGCGCGCGCGCGGCAGGCGCGCAAGCCGGGCCGCACGCTGGCCTACCTGACATGCGAGCCCGAGGAGCGTCCCATCGCCGCGCAGCTTTTCGGGGCCGACCCGCCGCGCATGGCGGAGGCCGCCCGCATCTGCCAGGATTTGGGCTTCGATCTGGTGGACATCAACCTGGGCTGCCCGGCACCCAAGGTGGTGCGCTGCCACGGCGGCTCCGCGCTGCTCAGGGATCTCGCGCAGGTCGAGCGCATCCTCAAGAGCATGCGGGCCGTGCTCTCGATCCCGCTCACCATGAAGTACCGCTCCGGCTGGAACTCGAGCGAGCTGGTGGTCGTCGAGCTGGCGCGCCTGGCCGAGGATTGCGGTCTGGATGCGGTGACGCTGCACCCCCGCACTCGGGAGCAGGGCTTCAGCGGGAGAGCCGACTGGAGCCGCATCGGAGAAGTCAAGGCCGCGGTGAGCATTCCCGTCATTGGCAACGGCGATGTCGCCGTCCCCGAAGACGCCCTCCGCATGGCTGCCCAAACCGGCTGCGACGCGGTGATGATCGGCCGCGCCGCCGCGACCAATCCCTGGATCTTTCGCCAGATCGCCGAGCTGCTGGCCACCGGCTCCTACTGGCAGCCCGCCGAAAGCGAACGCCATGAGCTCATCCGCAGCTACTACCGCCTGCTGATCGACAGCGCCCATCCGGAGACCATCGGCAAGATGAAGCAGTTCGCCGGCTACTTCACTCGCGGGGTCCGCGACGGCGCGCGCCTGCGCAGCCGCATCTTCCAGGCCCGCGATCCCGGCCAGATCATGGAGCTGGTGGACGCCTTCTTTGAGCGCGGGCACGAGGCGGTGGCCCGATGAAGAAGGTCCAGCTCGCGACCGACGGCGCCTGCTTCGGCAACCCCGGCCCCGGCGGTTGGGCCTCAATTTTGCGCCACCAGCGCCACACGCGCGAGCTGTACGGCTGCTCGCCGTACACCACCAACAACCGCATGGAGCTGGCCGCTGCCATCGAGGGCCTGCGCGTCCTCAAGGAGCCTTGCGAAGTCGAGCTCACCACCGATTCGGAGTATCTGCGGAACGGCATCACCCGGTGGATCCAGAAGTGGAAACAAAACGGGTGGAAGACCGCCGCCAAGCACCCGGTCCTGAATCAGGACCTGTGGCAGGCCCTGGATGAGCTGGCCGCCCACCACCACGTCCACTGGATCTGGACCAGGGGGCACGCTTCTCATGCGGACAACCTCCGCGCGGACGAGCTGGCTCGCGGCGCGTCGCGCGATCAGGCCTCCAGCAAGGGTCGCCGGCCTGGTGTAGAATCACCCAAGTATGAGCTTCCGCACACCCACTGCTCCACACCGCCGGACCATCGCTAGGTTCCTGGCGCTCATGCTCGCCGCCGCCTCCACAGCCCTTCCACAGAAGCTGTCGTTTGGCGTGAAGGCCGGCGTGCCGCTCACCGACCTGGTCAAGTCCGAGTCGTGGAAGGGTCTCCACTACCGGCCGGAGAGCGGCCGCTACATCGTCGGCCCTACCATCGAGCTCAACCTGCCGGCGCGCCTGAGCATCGAATTCGACCTGCTCTACCGCCCGCTGAGGTACCGCACCGAGCTGGCCAGCGCGGTCGCGGAGTACTCCGGCGGCGCCTGGCAGTTCCCCCTTCTCGGCAAGATCCGGCTCTCGCGCCACTTCGTGGCCCCGTACCTGGCGGCCGGCGTGGCCCTGAACCGCCTGAGCGGGCTGAAGGACCTGGCGGAACTGAAAGAACCCTCGACGTCCGGCTGGGTGGTGGGCTTCGGCCTGGAGGGGCACCTGCCCGTGGGTCGCATCTCGCCCGAAGTGCGCTATACCAAGTGGCGCACTGAGAATCTGCGCAACGCGCCCGGTGGATTCAGCCTCTCCAACCTCAATCAGTTCGAAGCGCTGGTGGGCATAACGTTTTGAGATTGGCGATCTTCGGCGGCACCTTCGACCCCATCCACACGGCGCATCTCACGGTGGCGCGCGAGGCGGCCCGCAGCTTCGGCCTCTCGTGTGTGCTGTTCGTGCCGGCCTCCCACCCGCCGCACAAGGGCGGCGCCACTTGGGCGAGCTACGAAGACCGCTATCGCATGGTGGAGCTGGCCTGCCGCGCCGAGCCGCTCTTCGAGGTCTCGCGGTTGGAGGCCGGCGACCGCGTCAGCTACTCGATCTCCACGATCGAGAAGATCCGCTCCACGCTGGCCCCCTCCGACGAGCTGTTCTTCCTGATCGGCGCGGACGCCTTTGCCGAGATCCAGAGCTGGCACCGCTGGGAGGAGGTGGTCCACAGCGTGGACTTCATCGTGGTGACCCGCCCGGGCCATCGCTACTCGGTCCCCCCCGGCGCCCGCGTGCACACGCTGGAGACGGTGACTCTGCCCGTGTCCTCTTCGGAGCTGCGCGCCCGGCTCGCCGCCGGCGAGCAGCCCGCCGAGATCCCGCCGGAGGTGCTGGCCTATGTCCGCGAACGCGGGCTGTACCGGTAAACCGATCGGGTCGGGTGACCGGGATTGCGCCCGGTCACCCTCCCACACCACCGGAC
>CAZIRH010000568.1:0-2707 GCA_964541065.1 uncultured Solibacteraceae bacterium | reverse complement strand
AACTTCATAGAATCAGCCCATGCTGGGCACACTGGGGCGGCCTCTCAGGCCGCAGGCGGCTTTCAGCCGGCCTCGATGCACGGCGGTTGGCTGCTGGCTTCGCTGCGGCTATGCTGTGCTGTGCCACGGTCACTGAATACCCACGTGGCAGCGCTGGAGGGAGGCTGACCGCGGCGCGGGAGAGCCTGGCGGCGGAGAGGCCACCGGCGATGCGCTTGGCGGCGGGCGGGAGTGCGCGCGGGGGTGTGGGCTTGAGCGGCGCTCGTGGTGGCCTTGCCCCGTCTGTGTTGCAAGTGTGTTATGCTACTCTTGTGCCCAACTCCGTCACCTCCAGCTTCCGGATCAGCGAGACCCTCCGGCTGCGCCTCGAAGCGACGGCCCGGCATTTGGGCAAGCGCAAGAACTGGGTCATCAACCGGGCGCTCGAAGAGTACCTGGCCAAGGCGCACCACAGGTCGTTGTCGAAGGAGGCGAGGCGACAATCGCTTCTGGCGAGCCGCGTGACCAGCGCGGACGAGAGATTCTGGGGCCGGCAGGCCGCCACTGACGACTGGAAATGAAGCGCGGGGACGTGGTCATCAGCAGTGCGCCCGGAGACTACGGCAAGCCGCGGCCGGCGCTGGTGGTGCAGTCCGATCTCTTCAACCCCACGCACGCGAGCATCGTGATCTGTCCGATCACGACCCACCTGGTCGATGCGCCTCTGTTCCGGTTGCCGTTGAAGCCGAGCGGGGCCAATGGTCTCAAAGCCGAATCCCAGATCATGGTTGATAAGGTGATGGGGGTCAAGCGGGAAAGGATCGGCAAGCGAATCGGCACCATCACCCCGGAAGAGATGGCGCGGGTCGATGTGGCTCTGCGGACGTGGCTGGAGCTGGAGGTCGGCAGTTGACGCCACAGCCGCAGGACCAGCCGCCCGCAGCGACACCGGATGGACTACGCGCTCAGAGTGCTGCGCTCCTCGTACCAGAGGCACGCGTGGCGAAGCTCGTCACGAGCCGCCAGATGGAACCTGACAGTCATTTCGTCGGCCGAACACCTCTGCGCGCACCTCATGCCACGGGATGGTTTCGACCGTTCCGGCATCGAGCTCGGCCACGCGCCGCGCGATCTCTTGCGACCAGGCCGCTTCAACGTCCGGTTCCGGCGCCGGTTCGAGGGACTCGATGAGCAGCCGGGCTAGCGTTGCACGATCCCCTTCGGGCAACTGCGTCGCCTCACGAAACAGTTCCACGACATTGCGTGGCATCACTATGATTGTAGCGCCGGCAGCAGGGTGATGCGCCTCCAACGGGCTGGAAAGCCTACTCCACCGCCCTCATCCAATCCCCGCGTGGTAGCGCTGGAGAGACTGCACCGAGCCGCCCCCGGCGGAGCGGCGGGCGGCGATGCCTTTGGCCGCGGCCAGGGCGCCGGCGTGGGTGGTGATGTAGGGCACCTTGTACTTGATGGCGTTCTTGCGGATGTAGGAGTCGTCGAGCTCGCTTTCCTTGCCGGCCGGGGTGTTGAACACCAGGTGGATCTGGCGGTTCATGATGAAGTCCACGATGTGCGGCCGGCCCTCGTGCATCTTGTTGATGACCTCCGAGGAGATGCCGTGCTGGGCGAGGCACGCCGCGGTGCCGCGGGTGGCCAAAATCTTGAAGCCCAGATCGGCGAACTGGCGCGCCGGCTCGACCACCGCGGGGCGGTCCCGCTCGGCCACGGTGATGAGGACGGTGCCCTGGAGTGGCAGCGCCAGTTGGGTGGCCTCCTGGGCCTTGAAGAAGGCCTCGCCGAAGGTGCTCGCCAGCCCGAGCACCTCGCCGGTCGAGCGCATCTCGGGGCCCAGGATGGGGTCCACCTCGGGCAGCATGTTGAAGGGGAACACGGCCTCCTTGACGCCATAGTGCGGGATGCGGCCGTGCTTCAGGCCCAGCTCGGCCAGCTTGCGGCCCAGCATGAGCTGCGTGGCGATGCGCGCCATCTGAATGTTGCACACCTTGGACACCAGCGGGACGGTGCGGGAGGCGCGCGGGTTGGCCTCCAGCACGTACAGCGTGTTGTTGGCGATGGCGTACTGCATGTTCATCAGGCCGACCACACGCAGTTCGAGGGCAATGCGCCGCGTGTACTCGTGGATGGTCTGGAGGTGCCGGGTGGGGATGCTGACCGGCGGGATCACGCAGGCGGAGTCGCCCGAATGCACCCCGGCGTACTCGATGTGCTCCATCACCGCGGGCAGGAAGACGTCTGTTGCGTCGGAGATAGCATCCGCCTCGCACTCGGTGGCGTTCTCGAGGAACTTGTCGATGAGGATGGGCCGCTCGGGTGTGACGTCCACCGCCGCGGCCATGTAGTGTTGCAGCATGTCCTCGTCGTGCACCACCTCCATGCCGCGCCCGCCCAGCACGTAGGAGGGGCGCACCATGAGCGGGTAACCGATCCGTTCGGCGATCCGGATGGCCTGCTCGACGCTGACCGCCATATCGGAGGCCGGCATGGGGAAACCCAGCCGGGCCATCACCTTGCGGAAGCGGTCGCGGTCCTCGGCCAGGTCGATGGTTTCGACCGTGGTGCCCAGGATCTTGACGCCCGCGGCGGCCAGCTCGCCGGCGATGTTCAGCGGCGTCTGCCCGCCGAACTGCACGATGACCCCCTCGGGCTTCTCCTTCTCGTAGATGCTGAGCACGTCCTCGACGGTGAGCGGCTCGAAGTAGAGCTTGTC
>CAZIRH010000567.1:0-2708 GCA_964541065.1 uncultured Solibacteraceae bacterium | reverse complement strand
CAGGTGCTCCATGAACGCCTTGGTCCACTCGGGGCGGCGGTTCTGATACTTCAGGTAGTAGGCGTGCTCCCACACGTCAAGGGCGAGCAGCGGCGTGACTCCCCACTGCGTGAGGTTCTCGTGCTTCTCCGCCTGCAGCACCACCAGTGCGTCGTCCAGCTTGCGGTGGGCGAGGATGCCCCACCCCGACCCGGCGACCGCATTGGCCGCCGCCACGAAAAAGCCCCGGAACGCATCGAAGCTGCCGAACTGCTGCGCGATGGCGGCGCGCAGTTCCCCTTGGGGCTCGCCGCCGCCCCCGGGCTTCATGTTCATCCAGAATATCGAATGCAGGATGTGCCCGGAGCCGTGGAACGCCAGCTCCGCGCACACCGCCTTGGCCGCAGCGAAGTCGCCCGACTTGAGCATCGCCGCCACCTTCTCTTCGGCGGCGTTCAGCCCCTTGACGTAGGCGGCATGATGGATGTCGTGATGCAGCCGCAACGTCTGCTCGTCGTAGTACGGCTCCAGCGCGTCGTAGGCATAGGGCAGATCGAGAAGCTTGTGCTCGTTGGCCATGTGCTCGAGTCCTCCTTTGCCACTCTGCGAAGCACGAGTCGCGGGTGAGGCAAACGCACCCCCGGCGCTACTCGGCGAAGCACGAGCGCCGGCCGGGCCCAGGGGCAGCGCGCCCGCCCCTCGACTCCGCTCGGGACGGCCCTCCTGCCATTGGCAGGGGCGGTCCTGAGCCTGTCGAAGGGCCGCCGTCCATCCGTGGAACCCGCATGATGAGCGGCACTTTCACCGCCTCCTCGAACATGACCGTCTTGGCAACCAGGCGGTGGCTGCCCATCATATCGCCGTGGTCGCTGGTGAAAACCACGATCGTGCGGTCATCGAGGGCGCACTCGCTGAGCGTGCCCAGGATGCTGCCCACCGCCTCGTCCACCAGGGTTACGAGGCCCCAGTAGTTGGCTATCAGGCGCCGCCAGCCCGATTCCACCGACAGGTCAAATCCGCTGATCCCCTTCAGCCGATAGTGCTCGCGCATCAGGCGGCAGCGGATCGGCTCGTCGGGGTGCGCGGCGTTGAAGTTCGGCGGCAGGGGCACCTCGGCGGGATCGTAGAGGCCGTCATAAGGTCCGGTGAAGGGCATGTGCGGCTCGAGGAAGTTGACGTAGGCGACCCACGGCCGGCCCGCGTTCTCGCGGATGAACCGCGACGTCGTCTCCGCCAGGAACGCGGGCTTCGAGACCTCGGCGGGAAACCCTGCGGATCTCTTCCTGGAGAAGGCGGAGAAGCCTTGTTGCTGCACATCCGGCTCGAAGCCGCGCCCCTTGAGCCAGTGGTAATAGGAGCAGTTTTGATTGCGATCGCGGCCCGGGCGGTAATGCGCGCGGTAGCCGTCCTCGATGCTCACCCAGTCCTGAAAGCCGTGCTGGGCGAAGATCTCGTCGCCGAGATGCCACTTACCATGATACGCAAATCGGTAATCCGGGTCGGTGAAAAGCTCGGCGATCGTCGGCACCCCGTCACCGAGCGGCACGTTATTAGCCACGCACCCGCTCGTGTGTGGGTAGAGCCCGGTCATGATCGTCGCGCGCGAAGGCGTGCACACCGGCTGGCTGACATAGGCGTGGGCAAACACGACCCCTTGCGCGGCCAGGCGATCCAGGTTGGGCGTCCGGATCCGGGTATTGCCGTAGGCCCGCATGGTGTCCTGCCGCTGCTCATCGGTGAACAGGAACAGCAGGTTCGGCTTGGGCGCAAGGGCGCGCGGTCCTACAGACCGCGCGATCTCTTCGCGCCTTCCGCGAGAAGGCGCGCCCATAGCGGGCGACAAGTCAACCCAACCCGGCCCTTCGCGCATTTCCTAGCCTTTCGGCGAAACGTCCACTTCCACGGATTCAACGAGAAAGCCCGCCGGGCTCGTGCTTCGCAGAGTAGCATCGGTGTGCTCGGCGGTCGAGCGAAGGCGCAGGTAGCAGGCGCCGGTGGTCTCCCGGCGCAAAGGCAATGCGCCGACCTCGCGGCCGTCGAGCTGCACGCGGCACTGCCGCTTCGCGTACTGCCACTCGAGCAGCAGGTCATGCCAGCGCATGGGATCGAGCTTGGCGCGCCCCAGGAGCCGGCCGCCGCGCTCGATCTCGAGATTGAACAGGCTGTTGAGCGCGTCCTCGGAATCGAAGGGAACCGAGAAGTGATCGGTGATGGCGACAAGCGCCCCGGCGAAGCCGGGCTTGAGCATCATCCTCATGCGCAGGCGGCCATCCAGCCCGGAGGGGAAGTTCCAGACCGCGGCGGCGGGCCAGTCTGGATCCGTCTTGCGGATGCTGAGAACATTGGCGTCCGGTTTCGTTGGGTGAGCGCTGAACTCGACGCCCCTGGTGCCGAAGGTGGCCCATTCGTCCTGGCCGGCGGAGAAATCGGCCCGGTGGGAGGTCTCGAGCAGCCAATCGGGATCCAGGAGCATCAACTGCACGCGGCCGGCGCCCTGGCCGGTGCGGAAAATGACCTTCCCCTCGTTGGCCAGGGTGGGGAAGGGGTAGGCGGTCCCGAAGTCGCCCCCGGGGGGCGGAGGCTCAAGGCGCCTGGGGTCGCGCGCGACCTCGCGGCAGCCGCGCCAGGTCTTGCCCTCGTCATCGGAGACGGCCGCGTGCAGCAGGTGCCTGCCGCCGTAAGCATAGGGGAAGCGCAGGCAGTTGTTCCACAGCAGGACAATGCGCCCG
>CAZIRH010000566.1:0-2762 GCA_964541065.1 uncultured Solibacteraceae bacterium | reverse complement strand
ATGCCCACCGCGGCCCCGCACAGGAAGACCAGCAAGAGGGTACAGACGACACGGGGGTACTGCCAGGAAGGAGCAGCCGGGGCAGCCATGGCGGGCCTACTCCCTGTAGCTGGCCAGCGTCACCAGGATGGTTTCGCGGTCGCGCTGGAGATCGGTTCCCAGCCCCGGGGGATGGTCTTCCACGGCCATGATGGCCTCGGGCGCCGGGGCCGCATCAGCGTTGTCGCCTTCCCGGAACGCCAGCACACTCCCCACCGCCAGCGTCAGCGTGAGCATGGCTATGACCATCCGCCACCCGAAGACCGGTTCCAGGAACACGTTCCACAGGGACCCTCGCTGCTGGGTCTCGATGCGGTGCAGCACCCGGGCGTAGAAGCCGGGTGCGGGCTGGACCCGCTCGCCTGCGCCCAGGAGCTGCAACCACTGCGCCTGGTCCGCGAATAGACGCCACTCGCGGCGGCATTCCTCGCAGCCTGCCAGGTGTTGCTCGAGCTCCGCCGGAAGACGCAGGTCCGGGGCGCTCAAGAACTCTTCCAGGCGTTGTCTCGCCAGCCTGTGCATAAGCGTTCTTCCCTCGATCCTTCTTCACGGCCCCCGCCCGGGGGCGCGGATCTCGACGTCCGCTTCCTTCGCCGTTCCCTCATGCCGCCGCCAGACCCGGCCTCCGGGTGAGCCGCTGCGCCAGTTTCAGCAGCCTCTGGCGGGCACGGAACAGCTTCACCTTTACCGTATTCTCGTTGATCCCGGTCATCTCGGCCAGCTCCTCGACCGAATGACCCTCCACTTCCTTGAGCAGCAGCAGGCAGCGGTCCTGCTGCGGCAGACGCGCCAGCAGCTTCACCACCAAGTCCCGCTGCGCCACGGCCACGTCCACCGGGGTACGCGGGTCGCGTCCCGGCTCGCTCTGCGCCACTCGCCGCGCGTCCTCCTCGCTGAAATCGCTCTCGTAAACCAGCTTGCGGACCTTCTTCTTGCGCAGGTAGTCGTAGCACTCGTTGACGGTGATCTTGTAGATCCAGGTCAGCAGCGAGCTGCGGAAGTCAAAGCGGCGGATGGAAAAGAAGGCCTTGGAGAAGACCTGCTGGGCGATGTCCTCGGCGTCGTTGTGGTTGCGCAGTATGCCGTAGATGATGGAAAAGACCTTGGCTTGGTAGCCCTCGACGATGTCGCGGAAAGCGGCCTCTTCGCCGGCCTGAATCCGCCGGACCAGGGCCAGCTCTTGGCTGTTGCGGTGCTCCACCGTTCTGTTCGCGCGAACCCCCACGCCGGAGGCGGGAAACGGCAGAACCCCGCTCGCGCTACCCATACACCCATGCGACGTGCCGGGCGCGGCAGTGGTTTCAACCATTTCCGCCACCGGGCCCCCGCCGGCTCACCCCCGGCGGCAGCCTTCGACCACAATACCAGATTCCCGGCAACGCCAGACCCCGGACTGCATCTACGAAAGTGGAACTCGCCTGGTGCGGCCTGTATAATTGTCAGTTGGCGCCCGGGGAGGCAGGTGCAATCATGGTTGAGCTTACCGAGCACGCGATCAACAAGATCAAAGAGATCCTGGAAGCCCAGGACCCCAAACCCAAGGGCGTCCGCCTGGCCGTAGTGGGCGGCGGCTGCTCCGGCTTCAACTACGCGATGAACTTCGAGGACCAGGCCGGCATGCTGGACAAGACCCTTCAGTTCGACGGCCTGACCGTCTTCATCGACCAGGCCAGCCTGCTGTACCTGGAGGGCGCCAAAGTCGATTACGTCGAGACCCTCGAGGGCGCCGGTTTCAAGTTCGACAACCCCAACGTGCGCACCACCTGCGGCTGCGGCCAGTCCTTCGACGTGTAGCCGGAGCCGGGCCGGTTTTCCCGGGCGCACACCTCCATTCTGTTCTACAATAGGGACTTTCATCTTTCTCCCGGAGGAGTCCCTGTGACTGACCGAGCCAAGATCGTTCTCACCGACGACCAGATGCCCACCGTGTGGCTGAACATCCTGCCGTCCCTGCCCGCGCCGATGGAGCCGCCTCTGCATCCGGCCACGCTCCAGCCGCTTACACCGCCGGACCTGCTGCCCATTTTCCCAATGGCCCTGATCGAGCAGGAGTTTTCTCCCCAGCCCGAGATCGACATCCCCGGCGAAGTCATCGACATCTACCGGCTGTGGCGGCCGACGCCGCTCTACCGCGCCTACCGCCTGGAAGAGGCGCTCCAGACGCCGGCCCACATCTACTACAAATACGAGGGCACCAGCCCGGCGGGCAGCCACAAGCCCAACACGGCCGTGGCGCAGGCCTACTACAACAAAGCTGCCGGCATGCGCCGCTTGGCCACCGAGACGGGCGCCGGGCAGTGGGGCAGCGCCCTGGCGCTGGCCTGCCGGCTGTTCGGCCTGGACTGCACCGTCTACATGGTCAAGGTGAGCTACCAGCAGAAGCCCTACCGGCGCTCGATGATGCACTCCTGGGGGGCCGAAGTGTACCCCAGCCCGAGCGAGCTGACGCAAGCCGGACGGGCCGTGCTGGCGGTTCATCCCGATTCGCCCGGCAGCCTGGGCATCGCCATCAGCGAGGCCGTCGAGGACGCGGCCACGCACGCCGACACCAACTACTCGCTGGGCAGCGTGCTCAACCACGTCCTGCTCCACCAGACCGTGATCGGCCAGGAGTGCAAGCTGCAAATGGAGATGGCCGGCGAGTACCCGGACGTGGTCATCGGCTGCGTCGGCGGCGGTTCGAACTTCGGCGGCATCGCGCTGCCCTTCGCGCTGGACAAGCT
>CAZIRH010000565.1:0-2774 GCA_964541065.1 uncultured Solibacteraceae bacterium | reverse complement strand
GGTGATTCTGGAGCCACTGGCGCACGCCGCCTGATCCATTTTCGAAGGAATGCCTGTGCCACCTTGGACCCACGCAGAACTGGGGGAGGGCAAGCCCGCCGGGAACTTGCACACGCTCGAAGCGACGGGCTATGATTGCCCGAGGCGGCAGACATGGGAGTAGAGAGTCCGAAAGACCGGCTCGGAAGGGCGAGCTTGCCAGAGCAGAGCGGCGATCAGGCCGAGGTCTACGCGATCAAGCGGGACGGCTCCGGGTGGCGCCTGAGCCGGCGGGATCTGGCGGGAGTGGCGGCTGCGGCAGCCATGCCGGCGGTTCCGCAGGAGACGCCGGGGCAGCAGACGGCCTGCCAAAGCGAGTTCGCGCACAGCAGCGGCGTGACGGCGCTGGCGGTCAGCGGCGACGGGAGGCTGGTGGCCACCGGAAGCCAGGACAAGCTGGTGAAGCTGTGGAGCTTTCCCGAAGGCACCCTGCTGCGCGTGCTCCAAGCGCACGACCAGACGGTGACGGGCGTGGCGCTGAGCGCGGACGGGCGGGTGCTGGTTTCCGGCGGCGAGGACCGGAAGCTGAAGGTGTGGTCGCTGCCGGAGGGGAGCCTGCTGAAGACCCTGGAGGGGCACACCTCCGAGGTACGGAGTGTGGCGGTGAGTCCGGACGGGCGGCTGGCGGCTTCGGTTGGCGACGACAACACCGCGCGGCTGTGGGGGCTGCCCGAGGGGGGTTCGCTGAGGGTCCTCAAGGATCACACAGCGAAAGTCTTCGGCGTGGCCATCAGCCCGGACGGGCGGCGGCTGGCGACGGCGAGCTGGGACGATCACGTCAAGGTGTGGTCGTTGCCGGACGGGCGGCTGCTGAACACGCTGGCGGGGCACTCTGCCGACGTCAACTGCGTGGCTTTCAGTGGGGACGGGCGGCTGCTGGCCTCGGGGGCGGACGACCGCTCGGTGAGGCTGTGGAGCCTTCCGGAAGGGCGTTTTCTGAGGAGGCTGAGCGGGCACACCGGGCTGGTCATGACAGTGGCCATCAGCCGGGACGGACGGTGGCTGGCGTCGGGCAGCGAGGACCGGGCGGTCAGACTGTGGTCGCTGCCGGATGGCCGGCTGCACAAGACGCTCCAGGGGCACACCGGGGCGCTGCGGGGCCTGGCCTTCAGCGCGGACGGGAAGCAGTTGCTGTCGGCGGGCCTGGACAACTCGGTGAGGATCTGGTCGGTGCCGGAGGGCGAGTTGCAGAGCTGCCTCAACGACCCGTGCGAGAAGATGTTCGCGCACGGCGACGCGGTCCACGCGCTGGCCTTCAGTCCCGACGGGCAGATGCTGGCTTCGGGCGGCGGTGAGAGGGTGATCAAGCTATGGTCGATGCCCGAGGGGGGCCTGATCAAGACGCTGGACGCCCACTCGGGGCGAGTAAACGGCCTGGCGGTGTGTGCGAGCGGAAAGCTGCTGGCCTCGGCGAGCTGGGACGACACGGTCAAGCTCTGGTCGCTGCCGGATGGCCGAGAGCTGCGGACCCTGCGAGGGCACTCCAGTGATGTCAACGCGGTGGCGGTGAGCGCGGACGGGTGCCTGCTGGCGTCCGGCGCCGATGACAACAGTGTCCGGCTGTGGTCGCTGGCGGAGGAGAAGCGGCTGGAGGGGCATACCGGAAAGGTGTTCGGTCTGGCGCTCAGCCGGGACGGGCGGCGGCTGGTTTCCGCCAGCGAGGACAAGACCCTCCGCGTATGGTCCATGCCGGATGGGAAGCTCGAGAGGACGATCGAGGCGCAGGGAGGCGCCGTCAACGCCGTGGCGCTGACCCCGAATGGCAGCGTGGCCGTCTCCGGGGGCGAGGACAAGAAGGTGCGGCTGTGGTCGCTGGCCGACGGGAAGCTGCTGGCGACCCTGGAGGGCCACACCGGTCCGGTGCGAGCGCTGACGATCAGCTCCGACGGCAAGCTGCTCGTGTCGGGCGCGGACGATCATACGGCGCGGCTGTGGGAGCTGCCCGAGGGGAAATTCATCAAGGCGCTGGGCCGCCACGCCGCGGCCGTGCTGAGCCTGGCGCTGAGCCCGGAGGGGCGGTTTCTGGTGACAGGGGGAGCCGATCGGACCGTCAAGCTATGGGTAGTGCCGGAGGGGGAGCTGAAGGCCTGCCTGCTGGACCTGAAGGTGGCGCCTGCGGAAGTCCAAGGGATGCAGTACACGGCGCGCAACGAGTACGGGCAGGTGGTGACCTACACGCTGCCGTGCGGATCGCCCATCCCGCCGGGAGCCGTGTGCGTGTGCAACTGCGTGCCGGGAACCCTGCCGCGGACGGTTCCGTCTCCCCCTACTTGCGCCTGCGTATCGGACACCAGCCCCGGGCCGTGCCGCTGCGTCCCGGTGTCCAGCCCCGGGCCGTGCCGCTGTGTCCCGGTGTCCAGCCCCGGGGGATGCCGGTGCGTGCCCGTGTCGCGCCCCGGCGGTCACTATTGGCACCCGAATTGAGCTCGGCGCGGCTGGACCCCACGCTTCCGGTGTTCCATCTCCGGCGCGGCGCCTCCAGTGTGTGTTATGCGCCGGGGCACGTGGCGCTGGCGGGTCCGGAGGGGCTCAAGGAGTGCGCCGAGCAGGCGGTCGGTGAGTGGCGCGACAGGCTCGCCGCGCCCTTCGCGCCGGAATGCCTGACCATCTACCTCAGCAACCGGTGCAACCTGGCTTGCCCGTACTGCTTTTCGGTGGTGCGGCGGGCGGAGCCGGCGGTGATCGACGAGCGGGCGTCGTTTGCCGCGGCCCGGCTGGTGGCCCGCTGCTCGGCG
>CAZIRH010000564.1:0-2774 GCA_964541065.1 uncultured Solibacteraceae bacterium | reverse complement strand
GAAGGTAGGGCTGACGCGGCCCACGGCGCCGAAGGCGCTCTTGCGCCCTTTCCAGAGCAGCTCGCGCTCCTCGGCCGAGCGCGCCAGCCGCACCTCCCGGGCGCCGCAGGCCAGGGCCATCCGGCGCACCTCGATGGCCTGCTCTTCGACCGCCTCGCGCAGGCCCTCGAGCTCGATGAGCAGGATGGCGGCGGCATCCATCGGGTAGCCCGCATGGGTGGCCTCCTCGGCCATGCGCAGCATCACACCGTCCATCATCTCCAGCGCCACGGGCGTGATAGCGTGGGCGGTGATTTCCGAGACCGTCTGGCCGGCGTCCTCCGGGGAATCGTAGACGGCCAGCAGAGTCTTCACCATCTCCGGCTTGCGCATCAGCCGCAGCACCACCTCGGTGATCAGGCCCAGGACGCCTTCCGAGCCGGTCAGCAGGCCGGTCAGGTCGTAGCCGGGCAGATCCTGCTCCTTGCCGCCCGTGGTGACGACGGCGCCGTCGGGGAGCACCGCCTCCAGCCCCAGCACGTGGTTGGCGGTGACGCCGTAGGCCAGGGTATGCGCGCCGCTGGCGTTCTCCGCCACGTTGCCCCCGATGGTGCAGGCCTTCTGGCTGGAAGGATCCGGCGCGAAGAAGTAGCCGCGGCCCTCGACCGCCGTGGTGACGTCCAGGTTGGCCACGCCCGCCTCGACCACGGCGCACTCGTTCGAGAGGTCGGCCTCCAGGATCCGGTTCATGCGCGTGAAGGCTACCACCATGCCTCCGGCCACCGGAATCGAGCCCCCGCTCAGACCCGTGCCGGCGCCGCGCGCCACCACCGGGATGCCGTATGCGCGCGCGATCCGCACCACGCCGGCCGTTTCTTCCGTGGTGCGCGGGAAAACCACCAGCTCCGGGCGGGCCCTTTCGACGCTCCCGTCGTACTCGTACAGCATCAGCTCCTCGGGCCGGTCCACCACGCCGCGGGAACCGACGAGCGCTGCAAGTTTCTGTGTTGCCTCCCCAGGAATCATGACGATAACAGGGCCTTGATCTGGCTGACCATGCCGGCGTCGGTCCAGTCGGCTGCGCCGATGATTTTCTGGACCACTTTGCCGTCACGGTCGAGGACGTAGGTTTCCGGGTACTTGAAGGTGCCGAAGCGGGAGCTGATCCGGGCCTCCGGATCGCGCGCCGTCAGGAAGGCCACCTGCTTCTTCCGAACCAGAGCGCGGTAGGCCTGCTCGCTGCGGTCCACGCTCACGCCCAGCACGACCACCCCGGCCGCGGCGAACTCCTTCTGAAACCGGCTGAGGGAAGACATCTCCGCGACGCAGGGCGGGCACCAGGTGGCCCAGAAATTGAGCACCAGCAGCTTGCCGCCGAAGCTGGAGCGCGAGACGGCGCGCCCGTTGTCGGCCACGAGCGAGAAATCCGGGGCCGTGTCCCCCACCTCGATGACCTGCTCCCGCAAGGTGCCATAGAGGCCGTAGCCCAGCACCGCCAGACACGCGCCGATCAGGACCTTGAGCACCAGCTCGGTCTTCAGGAACATGTATGATCTAAGTGTATCCGTTCCGGTTCCCCGGCATCAAAAGGAACCAGGCCGATCCGTGCGGATCACGCGCCCGGACATGAGCAGGAGCAAGGCTGTAGCAAAGATCGCCACACCCGAGCCCGAGGCCGGCCCGATCGCCGCGGCCATGAGGACCATTCTGCGCGAGCTGGCCGAGGATCCCCGGCGCGAGGGCCTGGCCAAGACCCCCGAGCGGGTCGAGAAGGCGCTGCGGTTCCTGACCGCCGGCTACCGCATGGATATCCGGCAGGTGATCAACGGCGCGCTGTTCGCCGTCAAGTACGACGAGATGGTGATCGTCAAGGACATCGAGTTTTTCAGCCTGTGCGAGCACCACCTGCTGCCCTTCTTCGGCAAGGTGCACGTGGCCTACCTTCCCAGGCGGAAGGTCATCGGGCTGAGCAAGATCCCGCGCGTGGTGGACATGTTCGCGCGGCGGCTCCAGATCCAGGAGCGGATGACGCAGGAGATCGCGCAGACGCTCGACGACGTGCTCGCGCCCCTGGGCGTGGGCGTGATCTCGGAGGCCCGGCACTTCTGCATGATGATGCGGGGGGTCGAGAAGCAGCACTCCGGGGCCGTCACCAGCGCCATGCTGGGCGCCTTCCGCACGCAGCAGGCGACCCGCGACGAGTTCCTCTCCCTGGTGGGGCACCCCTCGACGTAGGGGTGAGGGGAACTACGCCGCCTCTTCCATCGCCACCACCAGCCGCTTGCCCAGCAGTTCCAGCGCCTTCTGGATCCGCGGCAGCTTGGTGGCATGGCGCGGATCGAGCATCCGGCGGACTTCTTTCTCGTCGCAGCCCAGGCGTCGCGCCAGCTCCGAGTTGCTGATCCTGGCCTCGCGCATGGCCAGGTACAGGGCGGCCTTGGCGGCCATGGGCGCTGGCACGGGGATCATGCGCTGGCCCTTCCGGGGTTTGGACGGCCTGGGAATCGCGTCGCCCCGCCGGATACGCCCGGCGATGGCCTCCTCCAGGCAGTCCGCCGCCTGCCAGAGCGCGTCGGCCAGATTCTCTCCCTGGGTGATGGCTTCGGGGACATCACGGAAGGTGACCAGCAGGCCCTTGCGCGTGTCTCCCGGTTTCAGAGTCACGGGGTAGGAGAATGTGCGCACCCTCCCAGTATCGGGCAAGAGTGTCCGGGGTCAAGGGCCCGCCGCCCCTTGCCTCCTCCTCACCCAGGTGGGCGAGCTCCAGGCCCCCTGGTCGTCCACCTGGAAGACCG
>CAZIRH010000563.1:0-2775 GCA_964541065.1 uncultured Solibacteraceae bacterium | reverse complement strand
ATCAGGAGCACCTCCGGCACTTCCGGGCGGACCGGCTCGCCGGCGGCGTTGAACCCCAGCGGCGGCTGCCAGTAGCGGACGCCTTGCGGCCAAAAGTAACCCAGCTTGGTCCAGAAGCCGATGGAATCGGCTTCCGCTTCGAGCACCGAGCAACTGAAGGCGCAGCCGCGCTCCTCGATCCAGCGCCGCGCCTGGCGCGCCGCGGCCTGCCACAGCCGGGTCCCGATGCCCATCCCGCGCAAGCCCGGCTCGGTGAACTGGTGACCGATGGCCCAGAAGCACTCGCCCGCCGCGGGCCCGCTGAGCGGCGGGAGGTAGTCCATCCGCGGCATGATGTTGCCCGAGGTCACGCCCACCACGTAGGCGCAGTTGCCGCGCCGCAGGTAGGCCACCATCATCAGGAAGGGAAAACGGTGCTCGCCCAGGCGGTTCAGCCGCAGCCATTCGACGTACCGCTCGTAGGGATCCAGGACGCTGCGGCTGAAGTGCACGGTCAGCGCCCGGTAGGCGGCCTGGAGCCACACATCGGGTTCGGACACCAGGCGGAACTCCAGTTCCTCGGGCTTGGCCCCGGAGAGGGCCTCCCGGTTCTCTTCGCTCACCGGGATCACTTCAAGGCAGCCTGGATCGGTCACGAAGACTGATTATGGTACCATACCAAGTGCTTTTTCCAGCCCCGTGTGCACGGGCTTGAGGTGTCTAAGCAGATGCGCGGCCCCGAAGACCTGCTTGCCAATTACCCGGTCTACCTGCCCCACAACTTCATGGGGCTGGAGCCCGAGTTCGCCGACTACCGCAACGCTGTCGCCGTGGTGTGGCCCGTTCCTCTGGAGCGCAGCACCTCTTGGGTGCCCGGCACCGTGCGCGGTCCGGAGGCCATCATCGCGGCTTCCCGGTTCGCCGAATACTACGACGAGGAGCTGGGGATCGAGGCCTGCTACCGCGGCATACACACCCTGCCGGAGATGGACACGCGGCAGGGCAGCATCGAGGAAGTCCTGGCCCGCCTGGAGACCATCGCCGGGCGGCTGCTCGATGACGGCAAGTTCTTCCTCGCGCTGGGCGGCGAGCACACGCTGACGCCGCCGCTGGTGGCCGCCTGCGCCCGGCGGTACCCGTCGCTGTCCGTGCTTCAGCTCGACGCCCACGCGGACCTGCGCGATGAGTACGAGGGCAGCCGAACGAGCCACGCGTGCACCATGCGTCGCGTGCTGGAGATCTGCCCGGCCGTGCAGGTGGGCCTGCGGACCATGGCGCTGGAGGAAGCCCAGGCCGCGCCCGCCCTGCCTACGCGCCTCTTCCTGGCCCGGGAGCTGCACCGCCGGCGGACGGAGGAATGGATCGCCGAGGTGATCGAGTCGCTCAGCGACCACGTGTATGTCACCTTCGACGCCGACGCGCTGGACCCCGCGCTGCTGCCCGCCACGGGCACGCCCGAGCCTGGCGGCTTGCTCTGGGAGGAGACTCTGACCTTGCTGCGGGCCGTCTTCGAGCGCAAGCGCGTGGTCTCGGCCGACTTAGTGGAGCTTCTGCCCCTGCCCGGCCAGCACGCCTCCGACTACCTCTGCGCCCGCCTGGCCTACAAGATCATTAGCTACCACGCGGCGTTTTCCGCCGCGCGCGGCGCGTGACGCCGCGTCCGGCGGCGGGCCCGCTCCAGCTCTCTGGTACTTCGGCCGCCGGCATCACGCCGGTCCCGCTGCCGCCCGGATGGTCAGAGGCGTATGCAATGGACATCAACGACTCCGGCCAGGTGTCCGGCGGCGGGGGGACGGGCAGCACTAACCAGGCGTTCGTCGGGACCACCTCCGGCAGCACGGCCATCCCCTTGCCGCCCGGATGGTCCGGGGCGGCGGCCCAGGGCATCAACGCCTCTGGCCAGGTGGCGGGCTTGGGGCAGGCTGGGGGCCCTCCTCAGCCGTGGATTGGCACCGCGGCCGGCATGACGCCGATCGCGTTGCCGCCGGGATGGGAATGGGCGGGCGTCGCTGGTATCAACGATTCCGGGGAAGTCGTCGGCAATGGAGGCCCCTCGATTATGGCGGGCCCTCACTATGCGTTCTTCGGGACCGCGTCCGCTATCACGCCAATCCCATTGATCCCGGGATGGACTGAGATGTCGATCTGGTGGGCCGACCAGGCCCCCCACCCGCTCAACAATGCGGGGCAGGTGGTCGGCTGGAGGGGTGGCGGCTGGATCTGGGATCCGGTGAACGGTAGCCGGGTACTGAGCGATCTGGTGCCACCGGAGTGGGAGATAGTAGACGGCAGGGGCATTAACGATAAAGGCCAGATCGTTGCCTTGGTCCACAACGGGCAGACGGGCTACAGCGGCTTCGGCCTCCTGGATCCGATTCCCGAGCCCGCGACTGGCGTCCTGCTGGCCGGCGGGCTCACCCTGCTGGCCGCGCTCGCCCGGCGGAGAGGGCGCAGGTAGCTAGGGAGATTTTGAACTGCGTGCATCTCACCACGGACTTCCCTGTGGGGCAGGCGGTTTCGCCTGCCGTGCGGCACTGGACCACGGCCCGTCTTCCACCGCCGCTGCCAGCCCGGCCGCCACCGGATTTCGCTCAATGTACCGCACGATCTTCTCCAGTTCCACCTCGGTGCGCACCCAAAGGCTCGGCCTGCCGAGCTGCGCTGCGGCGCCACACCCGTTTGTGGCAAGCGCCAGCCGGGGAGGCAGCCCGCCCACCGCCAGGTCAGGAACACCAAGGCCTGCTCTGGCTGCCAGTGGGGAAGATGTCTGCGGTAGTCGAACATTGCCAGTGGGCC
>CAZIRH010000562.1:0-2781 GCA_964541065.1 uncultured Solibacteraceae bacterium | reverse complement strand
GTAAGCGTCCCGCCGAATGCGCCTTGAGGGGCGTGGTAGCCTGGAGTGCGTCGGTCGAGATGGGCTCGGCCGCGTGAACTTCAGGAGGTTGAGCATGAAGAAGCGCACTCGGCGCGGTGATCCGCAGAGGCAGAGGTATTGGGAAGAGGTGGTGCGGCGGTGGAGGGAAGGTGGTCAGTCGGTGGCGGCCTTCTGCCGCGCCGAGGGGCTGCCGGCATCGGCCTTCTACTGTTGGCGGCGTAAATTGGCGCGGCGGGACTACCGCGTTGGCGAGCGGGCGCCGGACGCTGGGAACGGCGCGCGGCCCCAGGCACGTTCGGTGACGCCGGCCCCGCGCTTGTCGCGGCAGAGTCCGATACCGCCGTTTTTGCCCGTGCGTGTCGTGGAGGACGCCGTGGCAGCAGCAGCCCAGGGGGTGGAGATCGTCCTGAGGCAAGGCCGCACCGTGCGGGTGGGGGCGGGCTTCGACCGGCAGACGCTGGCTGAGGTCCTGGCCGTGCTGGAGGCCCGGCCGTGCTGAGTTTCCCGGAGTTGGTGCGTATTTACGTCTCGACTCAGCCGACCGACATGCGGAAAGGCTTTGATTCTTTAGCCGCCGTGGTGCGGGACTGGTTGGGGCACGATCCTCTGTCCGGCCACCTATTCGTGTTCCGCAGCCGGCGCGGCGATCGCGTGAAACTTTTATGGTGGGACCGTGACGGCCTGGCGATTGTGTACAAGCGGTTGGAACGCGGGGTCTTTCGCTTTCCGGCCGCCGGCGATCCCGAGGCGCGGAGCATCGAGGTGTCGGCGGAGGAGTTGTCGCTGGTGCTTTGGGGCATCGACCCGGCGAGCGTGAAGCGGCAGCAGCGGTATCAGCGCACCGCGTGACGCTGGCGAAAAAAGAATCGACGATGGCCGCGGAACGTTTCGCGGGGGTAGGTGTTCATAAGGGCATGAGCACGGATGTCCTGCCTTTGCCCGATCCCGCCTTGCTGCCCGACGATCCGGCGGTGCTGAAGCAGTTGGTCGTGCAGTTGCTCGAAGAGCTGCGCAGCACCCAGGCGCGTTTGGAGCGGCAAGAGCACCACATGCACTTGCTCTTGAAGCGTCTCTACGGGAGCACGAGCGAGAAGTTCGATCCACGGCAAAGCATGTTGTTCGCCACGCAGGCGGGCGAGGAAGAGGCGGCCACCAATCCGTCCGTTCCGTCGCCTGTAACGAGCACTCCGACCGCTTCGTCGCCGACTTCCAAGAATCGCGACAAGCACGGCCGCGGCCGGATTCCCGAGAACATCGAGCGGAAGGAAGAGATCCACGATCTTTCCGATGCCGAGAAGCTGGCCCTGGGCGGCGCGGAGAATCTGGTCGAGCTGCCGCCGGAGCGGAGCGAGCAACTCGACTGGCGGCCCTCGACGCTGGTGGTCGTTGTCCACGTCCGCAAGAAATACGCCCGCAAGGAGCAACTGCCCGAGAGCGGCCTGACGCTCGCGGAACAGAACGTGGTGGTGGCCCGCAAGCCGCCCGAGGCCGTCCCCGGTGCCTTGGCCGCTCCCGGGCTCATGGCCCAGGTGATCGTGAGCAAGGGGGCCGACCATCTCCCCTTGCACCGATTGGAAGGGATCTTTAAGCGGCAGGGCGTCCGCATCTCCCGACAGACGATGGACGGCTGGTGGCTTCAGACGGCCGAGTTCCTCCGGCCTTTGTACGATGCGGCCGTTCGCGTGGTCTTGGCTTCTCACGTCATCCATACGGACGACACTGCGGTGAAGATCCGCGATGCCTGGCGGAAGCTGAAGCACACGGGCCACTTCTGGCCCTATGTGGGCGACCCGCTGCACCCGCTGACCGTGTTCGACTACACCACCAATCACAAGCGGGACGGACCGGCCGCGTTTCTCAAAAACTATCGCGGATACTTGCAGGCCGACGCCTTCAACGGCTACGACGGGATCTATCTGGAATCCGAAGGCCGGATCGTCGAGGTGGCGTGCTGGGCCCATGCGCGGAGGAAGTTCCACGAGAGCCGGCGGCTGGACGGGGCTCGCATGGAGACGGCGCTAGCGTGGATCGGCAAGCTCTACGCGGTGGAGAACGACCTGCGCCAGCGGTGCGAAGGCGAGTGGAAGCCGCTCACGCTGGACCAGCGCGCCGTGCGGATCGTGGCCGAGCGGCAGGAGCGATCTCGGCCGCTCTTGGACGGGTTCCATACGTGGCTGGAGACGGAAGCGCCGAAGGTCTTGCCCAAAAGCGCGGTTCGCGGGGCGATGGACTACACGCTCTCGAACTGGAAAGCCCTGACTGTGTACGTTGACGACGGCTGGCTGGACATCGACAACAACGAGGGCGAAAACTCGCTGCGCGGCCTCTGCATCGGCCGTCGGAACTGGCTCTTCTGCGGGAGCGACCGCGGCGGCCGCGCGGCGGCGGTCCATTTCAGCCTGCTGGCCTCCTGCAAGCGTCACGGCCATGACCCTTGGGTCTACCTCCGTGACGTGCTCATCCGCCTGCCGGCCATGCTCCCCGGGGCCAGCGAGGAAGAGCTTCTCTCGCTGCTGCCTCACCTCTGGAAGCCAGCCTGAACGTCCCCGGCTCCCCAACCGGCCCGCGCCGGCGGCTTCTGCCGACGTGTTCGGCGGGACGCTTACCGTCATACTGCGCCTCATGGACCTTGCGGGCCTGTTCCGCGGTGGTGACCGTGGCCACGGGCAGGATGTGCAGGGGGAATCCGGCCCCGGCGGCCAGCGTCGCCAGTTCCTTGGAGATCCTTGCGGCCTCTCCGGCGGCGGCCTCCTTGTTATT
>CAZIRH010000561.1:0-2825 GCA_964541065.1 uncultured Solibacteraceae bacterium | reverse complement strand
GCGGCGCTTCATGGCGGCGGCGAAGAAGGCCGAGGAGAAGAAGCTGACGGTGGTCTCGGGGGCGCAGCGGCGGTCGGCCAGCGAGTACCGCGAGACCGTTCAGAAGATTCAGGACGGCGTCATCGGCGACATCACGGCGCTGTATGCGACCTACTTGAGCGGACCGGTGATGCACGTCAAAGCGCGCGAGGCGAAGTGGGGCGACATGGAATGGGAGCACCGCAACTGGTACTCCTTCCTGTGGATCTGCGGGGACCAGATCGTGGAGCAGCACTTCCACAACCTCGACTTCATGAACTGGGTCATGGGCGCGCACCCGGTGCGCGTGGTGGCCTCCGGGGGCGCGGTCTGGCGCCCGCGCGAGGAGCTTTACGGCAACATCTACGACCACATGAGCTCGGACTTCGTCTACCCCAACGGCGTGCACCTGTCGAGTCATTGCCGGCAGTATCCGAAGGGAGCGTATTCCAGGGTTGAAGACCTGATCGTTGGGACCAAGGGCCGCAGCAGCGGCGCGGACATGGGCTCCAAGGGGATCAACTCCCAGGTGCAGGAGCACATCAACATGGTGCAGAGCATCCTGGGTGCGGGACCCTACCTCAACCATGGCCAGGCCGTGGCCGAGAGCACCATGACCTGCATCATGGCCCGCGAGTCGGCGTACTCGGGCCTGGAGATCACCTGGGAGATGATCATGAAATCCCAGCAGGACCTTCAGCCCAAAGCCTTCGGCTACGACCTGAAGATGGAGGCCCCGCCCTTGCCGGTGCCCGGCCAGTACAAGTTTGTGTAACGTGACAGGCCGCGGCAGACTGTTCCGCGTAGTCAACAGCGTCGCGCCCATCCGCATTTGCGACAACGGGGGCTGGACGGACACCTGGTTCGCGCGCTACGGCAAGGTGTTCAACATCGCGGTGTATCCGTACGCCGAGGTGCAGATGCGGGTGTACGAGCACCAGGGCGAGCGGGCCCGCATCACCATCAACGCGGAGAACTACGGGGAGCGCTACACCATCGCCGAGCCCAACGGGGTCTACGACAAGCACCCGTTGCTGGAGGCGGCCATCGACTACATGGGGGTCCCGCCGGAGCTGGCCCTCGAGATCTCGATCTACAGCGAGGCGCCCAGCGGGTGCTCGACCGGGACCTCGGCGGCGGTCAGCGTGGCGCTGATCGGCGCGCTGGATGGTCTCACCGCCGGCCGCATGACGCCGCACGAGGTGGCCATGGCGGCCCAGAAGATCGAGACCGAGCGGCTGCGGCAGCAGTGCGGCATCCAGGACCAGATCGCCTCGGCTTACGGGGGCATCAACTACATCGAGATGTTCGAGTATCCGCACGCCAGCGTCAGCCAGATCCGGGTGCCGGACGCGATCTGGTGGGAACTGGAGAGCCGGCTGGCGCTGGTCTTCCTGGGCCAGGCGCACAGCTCCTCGGATACGCACAAGCTGGTGATCCGGGAACTGGAGGACGCCGGGCCGGAGGCCGCCAAGCTGCGCCCGCTGCGGCTGACCGCCGAGAAGTCCAAGGACGCCCTCTACGCCGGCGACTTTGAGGCGCTGGGGCAGGCCATGATCGAGAACACCGCTGCGCAGGCGGCGCTGCACCCGGCGCTCATTGGGCCGGATCACCAGAGGATCATCGACATCGCCCGAGCGCACGGGGCGGCCGGCTGGAAGGTGAACGGGGCGGGCGGGGCCGGCGGCTCGGTGACTGTGCTGTGCCGTTCCGACCGCACCGTGAAGCGGGCCATGCTCCGGGAAATCGAGTCCGCCCGCCCCAGCTACCAGAACATCCCTATCTACCTGAGCCGGTTTGGGCTAAGGGTGTGGGAGGCGGGGGGGGCGGGCGGCGGCGCCGCCTGAGGCTCTACGGGCCGCGCGTGTGGGAGGCGACGGGCGGCGCGTAGGGCCGTGGAGGCTTCGGCTTGCGGGGGCGCGATTCCCCGGCGGGGCAGCCCTGGGGAGGGCCCGCGGTTCCAGATCACAGCGCTCGGGCACCCTCGCCGATTCGCTCGCGCTGGGAAGCCTTCGTCAACTCCGCCGCCAGACGCCGGATGGTCTGAAGATTGCGATAGGCGTCTCGCTCGTCGGTCCGGAGCTTAATCAGTTCGTTCGAGGACACGTCCTGCACCTTGCCCATCTCCCAGCGCCTGACACTGGCGACGCCGACCCCAAGGTAACGAGCGAAGTCCTCCTGAGTCATTCCCAGGCGGGAGCGCCGGGCACGGAGCTCCTCGCTGGTCAGAAGACCATGTCTGGCCCGGTACGCGTCCGCCAGCCGTCGCATGTACTCTGCCATGTTCTTGCCATCCACGGTCTTCCAGGCGCACTTCGGGCACACCAACCCCTCCATGGAGACTGAGAAGCGCTCGCCCCGGATCTCTCCCGGGATTCGTGCGTTCTCTTTGCGCAGGTTGCCCTTGGCGCAGTTGGGGCAATTCATGGTCACTTCACGCTCCTTCGCGGGGGATGCAGGGAGTAGACAAAGCGCGCTGAGATGGCCGCTTCGTCCCGGCGACCCACCTGCTTCCATCCTATCATATGATCTGGGAAACGGGGGCGGCCAACCGCCAGGCAGGCCACGGTAAGCCGGGGGGCCGCGCCTGCCCGGCGGCTCGCCGCGGGGTTGCGCTGGGCGGAAGGCTGGGGGTATGCTCGGTGTGGACCGCATGAGCCATGAGTGAGCCGCAGGACCGCCCGGGACAAGGCGACACGTCGAGCCGCAGCCAGGTGGAGACGCTGCTGGCGGAGGCGCGGCGCGTGCTGGCGAGCGACTGGCGGGCCGCCGAGACCCTGGTGCAGCAGGCTCTCGAGCTGGATCCC
>CAZIRH010000560.1:0-2825 GCA_964541065.1 uncultured Solibacteraceae bacterium | reverse complement strand
GCTGCGGCACAGCATGCCCGAAGCCGCCAAGAGACTCTTCGATCTGGCGCAGGAGAACGTCCTGCGCTGCTGGCGCAACTACGAGTACCTGGCGGCCATGCCCGCGGGCGGCGCCGTCCAGGCTGCTGCTGCGGCTGGGGTCGCGGCTGCCACTGCCACTGAGGAGAAGAACTGATGGACCTCTCGACCACTTATCTGGGACTCACGCTCCAGAACCCCCTGGTGACCTCGGCATCACCGCTCGCCGAGGACATCGGCAACCTGCGGCGCATGGAGGACGCGGGCGCCGGCGCCATCGTGCTGCACTCCTTGTTCGAGGAGCAGATCGCCGTGGAGAGCTCCGAGCTTGACCGGTACCTCTCTTCCGGCGCGGAGAGCTACGCCGAGTCGCTCTCCTACTTCCCCGATCTGACCAGCTACAACCTGGGGCCGGAGGGCTACCTCGAGCACGTGGCCAAAGCCAAGGCCGCGGTGAAGATACCCGTCATGGCCAGCCTGAACGGCTCCTCGCCGGGCGGCTGGACGCGCTTCGCCAAGAAAATCGAGGAGGCCGGCGCCGACGCTCTCGAGCTCAATATCTACACCGTCCCCACCGATCCCGACGTGGGCGGCGCGGAGGTCGAGCAGACCTACTGCGACCTGGTGCTTGAAGTGACCGCGGGCCTGAAGATCCCGGTGGCCGTCAAACTGGCCCCCTACTTCAGCGCCATGGCCAACCTGGGCCGCCGCCTCGCGGAATCGGGTGCCTCCGGGCTGGTCCTGTTCAACCGCTTCTACCAGCCCGACTTCGACCTGGAGGCCCTCGAAGTGGTCCCCAGCCTGATCCTGAGCACCCCCAATGAGCTGCTGACGCGCTTGCACTGGGTGGCCATCCTCTATGGGCGCATTGAGGCCGATATGGCCATCACCGGCGGTATCCACACCGCGCACGACGTGCTGAAGGCCATGATGGCTGGCGCCAAGGTAGCCATGATGACCTCGGCCCTGCTGAAGCGCGGCATCGAGCACCTGGCCACGGTGCGCGCCGAGCTGGTGGCCTGGATGGAGGAGCACGAGTACTCCTCGATCCGCGAGATGCAGGGCTCGATGAGCCAGCGCTCGGTGGCCAACCCCAACGCCTTCCTGCGCGCCAACTACCTGAAGGTGCTGAGCTCCTACGCGTTGAACAAGCACTGACCGGGTGAGAGAGACGGCTACCGTGCATGGGCTACCCCATGACCACCAGGAACGCCGAGGTGGTCGTGGCCGTCGCCGAGGACGCCCCCACCCCCGCCAAAGCAGCCAAGGCCCTGGGCTGCTAGCGCGGCAGCCGCGCTTCCAGCCAGTCCGCCAGCCGGTTGGCGGCGGGAGGATCGAGATTGGCCAGCACTGCCATCACGTACCCGCGATCGGGGTGGACCCGCAGCGTGCCGTTCATCCCGGGCGCGCCACCACTGTGCCCGAACATTCGCATCCCCGCTTCGTCACTCACGTTGAAGCCGTAGCCGTATCCTGAACTCGGCGCTTGCGGGCCGGTCGCCTCCCGCACCAGCTTGGGGTCGAGCAGCTTGCCCTGCATCAGCGCCTGGGCGAAGCGGAACAGGTCGCCCACGGTCGAGTAGCCCCCGCCGGCGGAGGTTCCCCGCCAGGGCAGCGTGTCGGTGTTCGGCTTCCAGCCGCCCGCGCGACCCATGTAGCCGGTGGCCCGGTTCTTCACCACCTGTTCCTCCGGCAGCGAGTCCGTGGCCTTCATGCCCGCCGGCTTGAAGACGTGCTCGCGGACGTAGTCGTAGTAGGACTGCCCCGAGACTCTCTCGATGAGCACACCGAGGAGCAGGAAGCCGTAGTTGGAGTAGGCCCACCGGCTTCCCGGCTCAAACTGCAAGGCGCGCGCACCGTAGAGCTTCACGTAGCCGTCGAGCGTGCGCAGGTTGAGCCGGTTCTTGTCGAACTCCGGCCCGAAGATGTCTCCCGTGCCCCCGCTGTGGGTCAGCAGGTGGCGCACCGTCACCTTCCGGGCGAGCTCCTGGTTGGGGTAGTCCCTCAGGTGCTCCGCCAGCGGATCCTGGAGCCGGAGCTTGCCCGCTTGCACCAACTGGAGCGTGGCGATGCTGGTGAACATCTTGTTCATCGACCCGAGGCGAAACTGCGTCTCCAGCGCGTTCTTGACGCCTTTGTCGCGGTCGGCGAGGCCGTAGGCCTGGGAGAAGAGGACCTTGCCGTTCCTGGCCAGCAGCACCGCGCCGGCGAACCGGTCGGCCGCCACCTGCTGTTCGATCTCCGCCCTCCAACCAGCCAGGGCTTCGGCTTCCGAGAGCCGCGGCGGAGCCGGGACGTTGGGCGGAGCGGACGTCCGCTCGAGCCGCAAGCCGACGATGCGGTGAGGCGGCTCGGCCTCCACCCTCAGGGTGAGCTCGGCGAAGTTGCCCGCCTCGCGTGCCTTCACCACCGCGGTGAGCGCGGTCGGCTCCGACTTGACGATCCGGATCAGCTCGAAGCCGCCCGTCTGCTCCCGGAACTCGAGTTCATCCTCCACCTGCCGCTTGGGGGCGTGGACCTCCAGAAAAGCCTTCACCTTGGCCCGGTCCGCGGAGTTGAATGCCTCCAGCCACGCGGCCAGGGTCCGGCCCGCAGGCGTGTCCGGTGTTTCGGCGGCCAGCAGCAAGAAAGCACACAGGATGCGCAGCATGTGGGGATAGACGATGGGCTGTGGCATTCGTTTCACAGATGGTACCCGTGGGGCAGGTTCTCAGCCTGCGGCGGGCCCTTGGCCCGCCTCTGCGAGCAGCCGGTCCGCTTCCTCCAGGGCGGGCTGGTAGGAGTGCGGCGGGCCGTCGCAGAGGGCG
>CAZIRH010000559.1:0-2847 GCA_964541065.1 uncultured Solibacteraceae bacterium | reverse complement strand
GCCCAGGTTCAGGATGGTGTCCATCATGCCGGGCATCGAGAACTTGGCGCCCGACCGCACGCTCACCAGCAGCGGGTTCTTGGCGTCGCCCAGCTTCTGGCCCATGCGCCGCTCGAGCTGCGTCAGGGCGTGCCCGACCTGCTTGTCAACCTCCGCCGGCACCTGGCTGTTGTTGTGGAAGTAGATGCCGCAGACCTCGGTGGTGATGGTGAACCCGGGCGGGACCGGGGCTCCGGAGCGCGACATCTCCGCCAGCCCGGAGCCTTTGCCGCCCAGCAGGTCCTTCATGGTTCCGTCGCCATCGGCGGTTCCCTCGCCGAAGGCGTAGACGTACTTAGTCATAAACTTAGCTTCTCTCCTCTTCGGTAGTTACTATCTCCGAGAAATCGGCAATGACCGAAAACTCGCTTAACAGGTTTCCCAACAGGGTGAGTCGGTTCTGCCGGATGCGCGCATCCGGTGCGTTCACCAGAACTTCGTCGAAGAACTTGTCCACGTGCGGGCGCAGCGGGGCCATGCACTCGAGGGCGTCAACGTAGTCCCGCCGCGCGAGTAACCTCCGGGCCATGCGGAACGCTGTGAGCATGGCATACAGCCCCCACTCGGCGCCCGCCTCCAGCAGGGTCTCGTCCACCTCGCCGCGGCCCTCAAATCCCGCCTGCCGCAGGATGTTCTTGATGCGCTTGAAGCTGGCCGCCACGGGCTCGAAGTCCGGGGTGGGCCGCACTTGCTGGAGCGCCGTGAGCCGGCTGGCGAGGTCAGGCAGGTCCGAGTACCCCGCGGCCATGCCCGCTCTCACTTCGTCATACCGGTGGCCCCGGACCTCTCGGAAGTAGTACTCCACTCGATCCCGGAAGAACTCCAGCAGTTGCTGGTCCGCACCCATGAGATTCAGCAACGGTAGGGGCAAATGGGCCTCTGCCAGGATCCGCACCACGCCCTGCGCGGCGCGGCGCAGCGCGAACGGGTCGCGCGAGCCGCTGGGAATGAGCCCCTGCGCGAAGCAGCCCTGAAGCGCATCCAGCTTGTCGGCCAGAGACACCAGCCGCCCGGCCGCCGTAGCCGGAATCGCGTCCTCCATGCTCACCGGCCTGTAGTGCTCGTAGACGGCGCGCCAGACTTCCTCGGGTTCGCCCTGCGCCCGGGCGTACAGGCCGCCCACCACGCCCTGAAGCTCCGGGAACTCCTTGACCATCTCGGTAGTCAGATCGCACTTCGCCAGAGTCGCGGCGCGCACCGCCTCTTCTGTTCCGCCCAGCTCGCGCACCAGAGCGACGACCCTGTTGGTCTTGTCCAGGTAGCTGCCCAGCTTGGCCTGGTAGGTCACGCGGGCCAGGTCTCCCAGGCGCGCTTCGAGCGGCTTGCGCTGGTCCACCCCCCAGAAGAAGCGGGCGTCGTTGAAGCGAGCCCTCAGCACGCGCTCGTTGCCCTGGCGGACCAGCCCGGCGGGGTCGGCGTCCGCGTTCATGACCGCGATGAAGCGCGGCGCGAGCCGCCCGTCCGCATCCTCGACGGAGAGGTACTTCTGGTGGTGGCGCATGACCGTCACCAGCACCTCTTCGGGCAACTCAAGATACCCCGGATCGAAGCTGCCCAGGATGGGCGTGGGATACTCGGTGATGTAGACCAGCGTGTCCATCAGGCCGGGATCGGGTTTCAGGCGCAGGCCGGTGCCTTCGAGCAGCGCCGTGATGTCCCGCCGGATCTTTCCCTCCCGTTCCTGCGCTGAGACCAGCACACCGTTCTGGCGGAGCCGCTCTTCGTAGTCCGCCACGGTGACCGTGACAGCTTGCGCACCGAGCATGCGGTGCCCGCAGGTGGTTCTTCCCGCCTGGACGCCCGCCACCTCGAAAGGCACCACTTCGTCCCCTAGCAACGCCACAATCCACCGAATGGGCCGGATGAAACGCGGCCCACCCTTGCCAGTCCAATACATCGTCTTGGGGAAGTAAATCTTCAGGGTCAGCTCGGGGAGCCCCTCGGCCAGAATGTGGCCCGTCGCCCGCCCGGCCACCTGCTTGCGATAGCAGAGGTAGTCACCCTTGGGCGTGGCCCGGACCTCCAGGGCGCCCACCTCGACGCCCATCTTCCGGGCGAACCCCAGGGCGGCGGGCGTCGGCTGGCCGTCCTTGAAAGCCGCCGCCTTGGGCGGGCCGGTCAGCAGCTCCTCGGAATCCGCCTGCCGCGCCGGCAGGCCGGCAGCGCGCAGGACCAACCGCCGGGGAGTAGCGTCCGTGCGGATGGATACCTCAGAGGCCGCCAGCGCGTTGGCCGCCAGCAGTTCCCGGAACAGCCGCTCCAGGTCCTTGAGGGCCGGCGGGATCATCCAGTCGGGGATTTCCTCGGTGCCGATCTCGAGCAGGAAATCGAGGCCGCTCATGCCGCCTCCTGCGCCAGCCAGGCCTCGGCCACCCCGACGGCCAGCTTGCGTACGCGACCGATCACCGCCACCCGCTCGGTCACACTGATCGCCCCCCGCGAGTCCAGCAGGTTGAACAGGTGCGAGCACTTCAGCACCTGGTCGTAGGCCGGCAGGACCGGAAACCGCTTCTTGTCCGGATACTCGGGATAGGCGTCCAGCAGGCGCTGGCACTCCTTTTCATGCAACTCGAACAGCTTCCAGAGGCTGGGCACGTCCGCCATCTCGAAGTTGTAGACCGAGAACTGCACCTCATCGGCCAGCCGCACCTCCCGGTAGCTCACCCCCGGCGCCCATTCGATATCGAATACGCTGTTCTTGCCTTGCAGGAAGGCGGTCAGCCGCTCCAGCCCGTAGGTCAGCTCGACCGGCGCCAGATCCAGGTAGCATCCCCCGCACTGCTGGAAATAGGTGAACTGGGTGATCTC
>CAZIRH010000558.1:0-2851 GCA_964541065.1 uncultured Solibacteraceae bacterium | reverse complement strand
CTGGCGGCATCGCGCGCCCGCACGGTGAAGGTGTTGGTCCCCACGCGCAGCAGCAGCTCCCCGGTCGCCCAGGTGGTGGTGCCCTGGGCTGGGCCGGAAGCGCCGGTCGAGTCCGACCAGCTCACCCCAACGACACCCACGTTGTCGTAGGCCGTCCCACGCAGCGTGATCGTGACCGCGTAGGTCAGCACGTTGGTGGAGGCCGGGGAGGTGACCACCAGCATCGGCGCCACCGTGTCAGCGGCGCGCGGGGTACTCGGCGTGGCTGGCGGAGTCGCGGGCGGGGTGGGCGCGGGTGACGCCGGCGGAGTGGGCACGGGCGGCGGCGGCGTGGGCGGGGTGGGCGCGGGTGACGCCGGCGGTGTGGGCACGGGCGGCGGCGGCGTCGGGGTTGGATTGACGGGCGGACTGGCCGGGGGCGTCTCCGGAGCGGTGTCGCGGGCGGCGTACAACTCGCGGATGGCGTTGATGTCCTCATCGGCCAAAGCGGTGGCGCGCCGGTAGTACGGGTACATCACCGCGCCGGGCTTATCGGAATGACCCAGGCCCAGGGCATGCCCCGCTTCGTGGAGCACCACGGTGAACAGGTCAGTGCCCGTGCCGATGCCCCAGTTCTCGTCTTCATCCAGATGCATATCGCCGGCGATGGATTCGGGATTCGGCGGCGACGGGTAGAAAGTGTGGGCCAGGACCCGCCCGCGGCCGTCGAAGGGGTAGGCGTCCCCGTGCGGCCCGCGCGCAAACAGGATGTTCACCGAGCGCGGCTCGGCTTCGTGAGCGGCGGGAGACCAGTTCAACTGAATGTGCTTCGCCCACTCGGTGAGCGCCCGGAGGATCTCCGATCGGGCCTGCGCCTCCGGAAGCTGGCTGGCGATCCGTGCGAGGAAGTAGGAGAGGGCGACGGTGTTCCGGCCGGGGCCGTCCCAGCCCTCTCCGATGTGCGCTATGTAGTCGCCCACCAGGCCGGCGGGCGTTCCCGGACCCCAGCAGGCGTTGACGCGCACTCCCTCTGCCAGATCTTGGGAGGCCGGAAAGATGTAAGCCACCTCTTCCCACTCGGCCAGGCGCGCGACCTGTTGGGGCAGGCCCTCGACCAGCAACTGGTTGGGCCACACATCCGGATGCGGGCGGAGCCCCAGCAGGTGCTCTCGAACCAGGGCCTGGGCTTCGGCCGGATCCACGTCCGGATGAAACTCGACCACAAACAGCGCGGGCCGGGCTTCGGCGGAGCCGGACCCGGCCAGCAGGGGACTCACCTTGTCGTAGAAGCGCAGGCGGCCGACCCACCGCACCTCCAGCCCCTCCAGGCGAGGATTGTCGTCGCCGGACACCAGCACGGCACCCTCGGGGACATATTGCAGGGGCGTGAGGCCGCGGCGCCGCAACTCCTGCAACTGCGCGCTGCCGGGACCGCCGTTGAACTGCACCAGGAAATGAGGACGGGTGCCGACGCGGCGTTTGGGCGGCGCCGCCAAATACTCGTAGGGGTCCTCGACGGTCTCGACCGCCCGGGCTTTCAGGTGCAGACGGCCGTCCGCTGCGGCCAGCCAGGCTGGCAGGAACAGCGCCCAGCCAAGCTGGCGGCAGAAGCTTCCCACATAAGCGCTTATCGAATGGCGGGAGAGCTTTTTGACCGGGAAAGCACTTATGACTGAGATCACTCGATGCGCCGAGAAAGTGTCCGAGCAGCCGGCATACTGCTGCTGGCGGCCTGCTCATCAGCCGGTGCGACCGGCCGTGTGAGGCTTCAGGATGGCCGGCTGGTGTTGGGCCAGGAGCCGTTCCAGGTCCGTGGCGTGGTGTACTCGAACGCGGCGATCGGAGAGCGTGCCGGCCACATCATGGCAGCGTCGCCCTGCCGGTGGGCGCGCGACCTGCCACTGATGGCCGCGCTGGGCGCCAACACCGTGCGCACGTACGCTCTGCTGCCCGAGGACGACAAAACCTTCTTGACGCTGCTCGACTCCACGGGCCTCTACTGGCTGGCGGGGTTCCCGCTGGAGCCGTTCTACGATCCGTCCCAGTCCGTTGCGGACGGCAAGCGACAGATACTCGAGGCGTTCCGCCAATATGCGAGCAGGTTCCGCGGCCAGGGGCGGCTGATCGGCTACGTCTTCGGCAGCGAGGTCACCCGCGACTACGCCCGCAAGTTCGCCGGCTCTGCGGCGGATTTCTACGCCCTGCTGGCCGAGGCCGCGGAAGTGCTCCGGCAACTCGAACCCGGCGACACGCCCCTGCTGACCACCGCGGTGAACGAGGCCGCCGAACTGGAGCGAGCGCCCGAGGGTCTCTCGTTCTGGTGCTGGAACGCTTACCCGGGGCGCTCGTTTGGCGGACGGCTGGAAGAGGTCCGGAGCAAGGCGCGCCGGCCGGTGCTGATTTCGGAGTTCGGCGTCGATGCCTTCGACGAGCGCGCGCGGCAGGAGAACGAGCAGATGCAGGCCGAGGCAACCGGCCAACTGGCGGGGGAGATTGCCTCGGCAAGCTGGCTTCTGGGCGGGATCTACGCCGGCTTCGTGGACGAGTGGTGGCGCGAGGGAGCGGAGCCCGGCCGCCACTCGGCGGCGGGCGCGCGCCAGCCGGAGTTTCCGGACGGCTTCCGCAACGACGGATGGTTCGGCCTGTTCCGGGCCACGGCCACCGAGCAGCCGGGGCTGGACAGCCTGAGCGCGCGAGCGGTCGTCGGGGTGCTGGGCGGGCTGTGGGGCGGCGCGCCGTCCGCGCCAGCGGCGGGCGCCCCCCGCTTGCTCAAGTTCGAGAATGCCGCCTCGGGCGCCGAGTTGGCCGCGCCCGGCGCGCTGGTGCGCCTCTCCGGGGAACGGTTGGCGAGCACGGTGACGGCGGACCAGAA
>CAZIRH010000557.1:0-2861 GCA_964541065.1 uncultured Solibacteraceae bacterium | reverse complement strand
GCCGACCATTGGCCGCGGTTCTGGTCGCAGGGCGCCGCCCTCGAACTGGACCCCACGCGCGACCCCAGGGCCGCCGAACTCGAGCGCCGTATCGTGCTTTCTCAGTACCTCACCGCCATTCAGTGCGCCGGATCCATGCCGCCGCAGGAGACCGGCCTCACCTGCAACAGTTGGTATGGCAAGTTCCACCTGGAAATGCACTGGTGGCACGCCGCGCACTTCGCCCTCTGGGGACGCGCGCCGCTGCTCGAGCGCAGCCTCGGCTGGTACCGGTCCACCCTCCCCGCCGCGCGTGAAAAGGCCCGGCAGCAGGGCTACCGGGGCGCGCGCTGGCCCAAGATGGTGGGGCCGGAGGGCCGCGACAGCCCATCGCCCATCGGGCCGTTGCTGATCTGGCAGCAGCCGCACATCATCGCGTTCGCCGAGCTGTGCTGGCGCTCCCGCCCCACCCGCGAGACTCTCGAACGGTACCGTGACCTGGTGTTCGAATCCGCCGACTTCATGACCTCTTACGCGGTCCTTGACCGCGGGCGGTACGTGCTCGGCCCCCCGGTGATCCCCGCGCAGGAGAACCATCCCCCGCGCGAGACCTGGAACCCCACCTTCGAGCTCGAGTATTGGGCGCACGGTCTCGCCCTCGCCCAGTTATGGCGCCGCCGGCTGAAGCTCGCTCCCGAACCCGCCTGGGAGCGCGTGCGGGCCGGGCTTTCCCCACTGCCGGTGAAGGACGGCGTCTATCTCGCCCACGAGAATTGCCCGCAGACCTACACCGAGCGCAATCGCGACCATCCCTCCATGCTGGCGGCGCTCGGCGTGCTTCCCGGAGCCAGGGTGGACCGCGAGACCATGCGCCGCACCCTGCACCGCGTGCTCGCAAGCTGGCGCTGGCCGGACACCTGGGGCTGGGACTATCCCATGGTCGCCATGACCGCCGCCCGCCTGGATGAGCCCGAGCGGGCCATCGACGCGCTCCTGATGGACACTCCCAAGAACCGCTGGCTGCCCAACGGCCACAACTGGCAGCGGCCCAACCTGCCCCTGTACCTGCCGGCCAACGGCGGGCTGCTCGCGGCCGTGGCTCTGATGGCCGCGGGCTGGCAGGGCGCTCCCCGCCGCGCCCACCCCGGCTTCCCAGTCCACTGGACCGTCCGCCACGAGGGCCTGCAAGCCTATTGGTAGCCCTTACTGGGCCTAACAGCCCGTGGAAACAGCCCGCGACAGGCTGAAGCCTGTCCTACGAGTCTCCGCAACTCGCTGATTCTACGTGTGGGACAGGCGGTTTCGCCTGTCTTGGGCCGCGTCCAGGTGACTTTTTCCACGGGCTGCTAACCAGTTGCGGCGTCGGCGTCTGCGGCACGTGCGCCTCTCCCTCCGGACGCCTCCCCTGTATCGACAGGCCGTTCATGCGGTGCCTGGTCCTCCGCCTCTTCAGGAAGCCTTCCCTGGTCACGGGGCCCGCCCGCGAAACCGGACTGTGGGCATGTTGACGGGCCGGCACGAATTCGAGTTCGGCTCGGGGAGCCAAACTTCTTCTCGAAGTCTTCCCCGTGCAGTTCGTTAACGCCGGCCGTGCGCCCGCAAATGCCCAACCGCCAACGACTTCGCGCCTTCCGGCTCTCTCTGTTTCGGGCGCTGTTCCACTTGGGCTGCCAACCGCGCGCCACTTCCACATCACCGGCGACGGTTTCTCCCGGCCTCTGTGCGCGATTCTCCGAGTTGGTTAACAGCCGCGCATGATCGACCCACCCCAAGTCGGACAACTGCCACATCGTCGAGACCAAGGCGGGCTACTGGGAGCGGGTAACCGCACTGCGGGCGAAGGTGCTGGCAAGGCGCCGTAAGGCGGGGCTCGACGATGCCCCGATCGGTGTACACACGAACGTGCACCTGCTAGCCGTGCACGCGCACTTCGGCCGTGCAGATTTCGGTGATCTTCAGTTTGGGCCGATTGTATGGAGTGGTGGCAGCCTCTACGGGGGCCGAAAGGGATGGCAGTCCCACCATGCCCGCAATCGGTAGCAGCCCGCCCTTCAACAGGGTTCTGCGATTGGGTCATTGCCCCAACTCCTCCTGCCTGGATGACTGTACCTGGTGCCGTGTCCCCCTAGCGCCTCTCAAGCTCGTACAGGTCAATGCTGATCGGCGCGACCTGGAGCGTCTTGGGCACCCCGCCCACCGGCATCTCCACGATCTGAACCTCGTGTCGACTCAGACCCGTCACGGCGTTGATTCCAGGACCCGTCATGTGCCAGAGTCGCCCCTGGCCTCGGAGATCCACGCCATTGATAGTCAGATCGAGCTTCTGAGCCGATTCGGTCGGATTGACTACCGCCAGCGTCAGGAATTTCCCGTCGCTGGTAAATGCGGCACTCACGTCTAGCGGGTAGGTGGGGCTGCCGGCGTTCACCTTCGGCTGATCGCCGCCAACCGGGTACTTCGGCGGCGGCGGCGGCGAGTTGCCGCCCACTTCGACCGGCACCGTTCCGAAGTGATCGCGGTAAAGCTGAAACAGCAGACCGGTCGTATTCAGCGCTGCATCCGTCGCATTGAATTCGATCGAGGACGTGGCCATCGTGTGTCCGGCCATGTGGATCAGGTCCGTGTGCCGGAACATCTCGTGGAAGACCAGGGCATTGGCGAGTGTCTGCTTCAGATTGGCAGGCGGGCGAGTCAGCGCCCACTCGTCGATCGCCATCGGCACAGGTTTCGTCTTGAGGGCCGGAAAGCGCCGCGCATATTCCTCGTACGCCTCCACTTTGTTGCGAACGCGGTTTGCGGGCCGGTGGAGCGCATCGACAAGCGGCTCCTCCTGCACGTCGGCGCGCTTGTTTTGCTCGAGGTCGAACCGCTGGCGGTCGTAG
>CAZIRH010000556.1:0-2867 GCA_964541065.1 uncultured Solibacteraceae bacterium | reverse complement strand
GGGATCGCCCAGATTCACCCAGTTGAAGGCATTGAACGCCTCGGCCCGGAACTGGATCTGGTGCCCCTCGCGGATGCGGATGTTCCTGGCAACCCCTAGATCGAAGCCCTTAAAGCCCGGTCCAATGACGACGTTGCGGCCCAGGTTGCCGACTTGGCCGGGCTGGTTGGCCGCAAAGGCGCGCGGGTTGAACCAGGCCAGGATGACCTCGTCGCGCGAACGGCTGGAGCTGAGCTTCCAGTCGCCGATGACATCGGGCCGGTCGCCGTTGGGGTAGCTGTCAAAGTCGTTGTCGCGGCCGCTACGCATGCGCAAGGGCTGGCCCCCATAGAAGGACGCAATCCCGTTGACCGCCCATCCGTGCAGCAGGGTGCGCCCCAGCCCGGTGGCCCCGGCGAACAGGTGCGGCTCCCATACCCAGGAAAGCGCCAGCACTTGCCGTTGGTCCTGCTCGCCCAGGCCCCGGTCCAGCCGCACGTTCCGCTGGTCGGCGAAGTTGCTGGTGTCGTCATACCAACTGGCTCCGTCGATCCACTTGCCCAGCGTGTAGGAGGCCAGCAGCGTCACTCCCTGGCTGAAGCGCTTCTCGGCGCGCGCCTGGAAAGCGTTGTAGGAAGAGTTGACGAAACCGCTGCGCAGGGTCACGATCTGGAAGGTAGGCCACATGGGGCGGCGCTGGTTGGTGTTGGTGGAGCTCGCGCCCGGCTGGCGCAGCGGCGCGTTGATGTCGGTTCTGCCCATCAGTTTCCGGCCCAGGTTGCCCACGTAGGCCACCTCCACCGACCAGTCCTTGCCCATCTGCTGCTGGAGGGAGAAGTCGTACTGCTGGACATAGCCGGTGCGCATGTCCGGGCTCTGGAAGCCGTAGTTCAAGCCCGGGGAGAACCTCAGGTTGGCAGGGTCAAAACTGACGGGGAACGGCGCGCCGCCCAGCGGCGCGTAGGGATCCTCCAGGGTGGTGTTAAGGATGGTGTTCGAGTACACGAACGGCGTGGAGGTCTGCTGGTCCTGAAGGGCATTGAGGTAGCTGAAGGTGTAAGAGATCCCGTAGCCGGTGCGCAGGACGGTCCTGCCGTTGCCGAACAGGTCGTAGGCCAGGCCGAAGCGCGGGGCGAAATTGTTGCCGTCGTTGGCGATCCCCGCGCGCGGGATGCCGCTGTCGCAGGGGAAGAGCACCCCGGCGGGCGCCTGGGGCACGCAGGTGGACTGCCGCCCGGGCCGCCAGGCCACCAGCCGGTCGAGCGGGTGCACCGGCCAGGTGTCCAGCTCGTAGCGGAGGCCCAGCGTCAAGGCCAGCTTGGGCGTCAACCGCACCTTGTCCTGCGCAAACCAGTACACGGCCCATGAGCTCAGGCTCTTGTAGCTCTGGATGCCGATGCCGACCTGTTTGACCCGTCCCAGCAGGAGATCGGCCGCACCGTTGCCGCTGAAGGTGCCGTCGAACAGCCACTGTCCGGCTTGGTTCGGGTTGGTGGACACATCGAAGAGCCGGCGCAGAAAGCCCTCCGCCCCGAACTTCAGGTCGTGGCGGCCCCGCATCCAACTGAAGGTGTCCGCCAGGTTGAAATTGTTGGCCGTCTTGGGCCCGCCGTAAGCCGAGCTGGCTGTGAAGTAGCCGCTCACGGTCACTGCCGGAGGCATCACCGGGCCATCCGGCAGGGGGGAGAACTTCGAGCCCAGGTCGTTCATGGTCACGTTGTCGGGCAGCACCAGCCGGTTGCCCGCGCTGCGCGCGAAGCTGGCCCGGAAGTGGTTGAGCTTGGTCGCGCTGATGGTCCAGTACTCGTGCACGTTCAGGTTGTGCTGGCGCGTCTTCATCTCGCGGCGAGCGAAGTCGATCTCGGTGAGGAAGCGCTGGTGCTGGGCCGAATCGCTCCAAAAGTAAGCGCCCGACAGCTTGTGGCGGTCCGAGAACTGGTGGTCGATCTTGGCCATCCACTGCACGTTGTCGTAGCCCGTGCCAGCGGTCTGGTACAGGCCATTGGGACCGGTCTGCGAGTAGTTAGGCAGCGGGATGGCCAGCTTCAGGAAGTTCTGGGCCACGCGGCTCAGCCGGGCCGGCGGAATACTGTTGCCGGGGAAAACTAGCCCGGTGCTGGGATCCTTGATCGTTACCAGTTTGCCGGAGCGGTCCACCGACCTGGAGAAGTCGCCGGAGCGCTCGGCCTCCGTCGGGACCAGCGCGGAGTTGCGAAAGTCCGTTGACCTCCGCGGGTACGACTGGTAGGTGGCGAAGAAGAACGTCTTGTTCTTCACCACCGGGCCGCCCAGGCTCCCGCCGTACTGGTTCTGCACCAGAGGCAGCGTGCTGAGCTGGAAGAAGTTTCGGGCGTTCAGCGCGCGGTTGCGCAGGAACTCGAAGGCGCTGCCATGGAACTGGTTGGTGCCGGACCGGGTGATCACGTTGACCACGGCCCCCGCCGAGCGGCCGTACTCGGCGCCGTAGTTGTTGGTGATCACGCGGAACTCCTGGATGGCGTCCGGGTTGGGCACGTCGTTGCCGTAGTTGCGCAGCGGAGAGGTGTTGTCGCCGCCGTCCAGCAGCCAGTTGCTGTCCTCCATGCGCTGGCCGTTGATATTGGCCTTGTTCTCGACAAATCCCTGGGCGTTGCCGGTTTCCAGTCTCTGCGCGCCCGGAACCAGGTTGATCAGGCCCAGGGTGTTGCGCCCGCTCAGCGGCAGCTCCGCCACCCGGCGCCGGTCTACCAGCCCGCCCATCTCGTTGGTAGTGGTTTCCACCAGCGGGGCATCGCCGACCACGTTGACCCGCTCGGTGAGGGCGCCCACCGCCAGGCGGATGTCCACTCGGGCGTTCCGGTTCAGAGACAAGGCAATGCCTTCCCGGACCGCCGTCTTGAAGCCTCCCA
>CAZIRH010000555.1:0-2868 GCA_964541065.1 uncultured Solibacteraceae bacterium | reverse complement strand
CCAGCGCCTGGCTGTCCACCCACTGGGCGCTCGAGGCCAGCGAGAGCCTCTGGGCCCGCCGCCAGCTCTCGACGGAGTAGCCGCTGGCCAATCCCATCATCCAGCGGGCGCACTCCCAGGCCTCCTCGATCGGGCCCAAAGGGAACAGGCATGCGTTCCAGAGGCTGCGTTCCTCGGCCGGCAGTTGCGGCCACACCGCTTCAGGCTCCGCGCCCAGCGTGTCCAGCGTCTCCGCCATGGGCCGGCCCAGCCAGGTGGCGGCCGCGGAGCCGGCCGGCAGCTTGGGATCGTCCGCTGCTCCGTACACCCGGAGGACCACCCCGCTGCGGCCATCGGGCAGAGCCACGGGAACCTGGTGAAGCACCGTGTCTTCGGGGACTTCCACCAGACCGGGGATATCCATCAAGCCGTGCAGCATGGCCCCCGGTGCGGCGCGCATCGGGTGTTCCAGGTGGCACTCCAGCGCCAGCGCGCCCGGCCCAAGCTCACTGCCCTCGGCCAGTACGCTGTCGATGACGACGCCCGCCGCGCGCACCCCCGGCAGGCTCACAGCGCCCAGCCGCTGCTGCGCCGCGTACAACTCAGTGAAGCTCGACTCCCCGGTGATCAGGCCGCGGAAAGAAGTGGTGGTACCCAGGTGCGTGAACTCTCCCTCCACCACCGAGCACCAGAACGGCACGCCCTGCAAGGCCTCCCACAGCTCCCGGCACAACGCCGGCGCCTCCGGGGCGGGCTTCCACTGCCCGGTAAGGGCCAGGGTGACCTGCTCGTAGAGGTCGATGACCGGGATCTCGGGCCGGGTAGCGCCCAGCAACGTCAGGCGCGCCGAGACCGCCGGGTCGAAGCGCAGCAAACCTGTATCCAGAGCCACCCGGTCCCCGGGCCGCAACCCGCCGGCCGTGCGCACCTGCGCCGCCGAGGGTTTTTGCAGGAACGCGTACACCCGGCCTTCCGGGTCGGTCACGTAGACGCCGTGCCGGCTGCCGGCTTCCACCGGCTCGAGCATCGCTACCCCGGTGACCCCGCGGTGGCCCCACGCGAGCGCCGCCGCGTCGAAGGTCAGCACCACGTCGCCCGAAGCCACCACCAGCCCGCCGGGCAGCCTCTCGGCCCAACTGGTGGACAGCGCCAGCGTCTCGTCGAAGACCGTGCTGACCTCGCCCCAGGGCGTTCTGACCGGCAGCGCGCTGAACAGCTTCCCGGTGAGCGAGTACTGCGGCAGGCGGCGCGAATCCCCGCCGGAGTGAATCATCAGGACACGGTGGCCGGCCCACCAGGATTCCAGTGCCGGCGGCTCGAGCGCGAGGCGGGCCGCCCGCGCCAGCGCCCCCAAGGCGTTGAGCGTCGCGCCGCCGCTGCCCACGCGCCGGTCGCCGGGATCCTCAACCGCCAGGTAGAGCGCTTCCCCGGGCAGCTTTCCCTGCCGGCGCCGCCGCTCGATCTCTTCCCGGTAGCGCGCGGCCTGCCGCTGGGAACTGGCGGTTATGACGACCGCCGTCCACCAGGGCGCAGCGGCGCCTCCGCCGGCGATCCGCTCGACGTAGGCGCGCCGGGCGCGCTCGGTGATCTCGGCCAGTCCGATCACGGCAGGCTCTATCTCACCAGTTCGTTGATCTGGCGAATCAGCTTCACGTCGAACTTAGGCTTGCGATCGTAAGTGAGCAGGCCGTTAATCTCCTGCTCGACGTCGGTCAACTGCGTGTAGCACAGGCCGGCGAACGCGGGGATCTTCGCGATGGCCGCGTAGAGGCCGCGCAGCCTCTCGAGCGCCGCCTCCGCCGTCTTCTCGACCCCGGCGTAGCCCCAGGCGTCCGTGGGGACCTCGTGCCCGGGGGGGATGTAAGCGATGCCGCCGAACTCCGAGAGCGCGAAGGGCGAACCGTTGTAGGCGAAGCCCGGTGCCAGCGCCCCGCGGCCGCCGAACGGCACCGGCGCGCCCGGCTTGCCGAGGTCCTGGTAGACGTTCCGGAGCAGTTCACCCGTGCGCGCGTAGTTGTGCACCGCGAAGACGTCGGTCATGTCGGTGTGCTCCCAACCGTCGTTGTCGATGACCAGGCGCGTGGCGTCCAGCGACCGGGTCAGCGTGTAGAGCGCCTTCAGGTGGTTCTGCTGCCGCGGGTCGCGCAGGTTGGGCACACCCCAGCTCTCGTTGATGGGCACCCAGAAGATGATCGAGGGATGGTTGTAGTCGCGCTCGACGGCTTCCGTCCACTCGCGCGTGAAGCGATCCACGTAGTCCTCGTCGAACACGTAGGCGTTGGCCATCTCGCTCGACACCAGCAGCCCCATCCGGTCGGCCCAGTAGAGGAAGCGCGGGTCTTCGAGTTTCTGATGCTTGCGGGCGCCGTTGAAGCCCATCTCCTTGGTGAGGCGGATGTCGTACTGGATCGCTTCGTCGGAGGGAGGGGTGAGGTTGCCCTCCGGCCAGTACCCCTGGTCGAGGACCATCTTGACGTAGAGGGGCCGGCCGTTGAGCAGGATGCGTCCGCCCTCGGCGGCCACGGAGCGGAACCCGAAGTAGGAGTTGACGCGGTCCAGCAGCTCGGCGCCCCGGCGCAGCTCGAAGGTGACCTCGTAGAGATTGGGCGCGTTGGGCGACCACAGCTTCGGGTTGGTCACGCCGGCCACCACCGTGGCGCGCGCCCCGTCGGCGCGGCTCATTCCCGAGGCCACCAACTGGTCGCCGGAGCGCACCAGGGCGTGCAGCTCGGCGCCGGTTGCGCCTCCCGCGAGGCGTCCCTCGAAGCGCACCGTACCGTCGTTGGCGGGCGTGATGCGCACCTTCTCCAGGCGCGTCTGGGGCACCGGCTCCAGCCACACGGTCTGCCAGACGCCGGTGGTGCGCTGGTAGAAGATGCCGCGCGAGGC
>CAZIRH010000554.1:0-2869 GCA_964541065.1 uncultured Solibacteraceae bacterium | reverse complement strand
ACCAGCTCGTAGCCCCAGTCGCGGAAGGCGCCCTCGGTGAACTTCATGATGTTGCCCTTGTGCACCAGGGTGACGCTGCGGCGGCCATTCTCGAGGGCGTAGCGGATGGCGCGCCGGATCAGCCGCTTCGACCCCGTGATGCTGATGGGCTTGATCCCCACGCCCGAGTCCCGGCGCACCTTCGCGCCCAGTTCCTTTTCCAGGAACTCGATCAGCTTCAGCGCTTCCGGTGTTCCCTGCCGCCACTCGATGCCGGCGTAGACGTCCTCGGTGTTCTCGCGCATGATCACCACGTCCAGCAGCTCGGGGTGCTTCACGGGCGAGGGCACGCCGGGGTAGTAGCGGACGGGGCGCCAGCAGGTGTACAGATTCATCATTTGCCGGAGGCTCACATTCAGGCTGCGGAAGCCCGTGCCCACCGGAGTGGTCAGCGGACCTTTGATGGCGATGTGCAGGTCGCGGATCGCGTCCAGGGTGCCCTGGGGCAGCCAGGCGTTCAGCTTGTTGAAGGCCTTCTCGCCGGCGAATACCTCGTACCACACCACGCGGCGCCGCCCGCCGTAAGCCTTAGCCACCGCGGCATCGAACACCAGCTTGCTGGCCCGCCAGATGTCACGCCCCGTGCCGTCCCCCTCGATGAAGGGAATGATGGGGTTGTCCGGAACCATGAATCTGCCATTCTCAACTTGGATGGGTTGTCCGCCGGAAGGCAAGGGGATGTCGTTATAGACCGCCATAGCTCCTCCCAACTGCGCGTCTGGCAAACCGGCCCTCCCAGCCTGCTCAAGAGGCCGGACTCCGATTTGCGAAATCAAATATAGCAGTTCTCCGCGCAGCCGGCAATGGGGGCATGAGCAGAATAAATGGGGCGTCCCGCCGCGTTCACTGCTATCCTAGATGACCGGATTCGTATGGCCCGCGTGCTGGTCCGCCTGCTGCTCAAGCTCTTCTTTCGGGTCCGCGTGCGCGGCCACATGGAGCGGCACGCCAAGCTCCTGGTGGTCTCCAATCACCAGTCCTACCTGGATGGCATCCTGCTGGGCGCGTTCTTGCCGGTGACCCCGGTCTGGCTGGTCCACACCGCCGTCGCCCGCCGCTGGTGCATCCGCCTGCTCCTGCGCTTCATCCCGCACCTGGAAGTGGACACCGCCAACCCCCTGGCCATGAAGGCGGCCGTCAACCTCATCGAAGCCGGCCACCCCGTGCTCATCTTCCCGGAAGGCCGCGTCACGGTAACGGGGAGCCTCATGAAGATCTACGAGGGCCCCGCCTTCGTGGCCGAGAAAAGCGGCGCCACGGTTGTTCCGGTGCACATCGACGGGGCGATCTACTCCCGCTTCAGCCGGATGAGCGGCGACTTCCCGAAGCGACTTTTCCCGCGCATCACCGTCACCATCCTGCCGCCGGTGAAGATCTCCGTGCCGGACGGTCGCAGTTCGAAGGCGCGGCGCCGCGAGGCGGTCGAGGTGCTGCGCCGGGTGATGCAGGAGGCCGTGTTCAACTCGCGCGAGGATACCACCCTGTTCCCGGCGTTCCTGGAAGCCATGGCCGTTTTCGGCCGCCGCCGCCAGATCCTCCACGACACGCGCCCTCAGGACTTCTCCTACGGCGGGCTGCTCAAGGCCAGCCTGGCGCTGGGGCGCATGGTGGCCCGCCTGAGCCGGCCCGGCGAGTCCGTGGGCGTTCTGCTGCCCAACCTGGGCGCCACGGTGGCGCTCATCTACGGCCTGTGGGCCTTCCTCCGCGTGCCCGCCATGCTTAACTACACGGCCGGCTTCGAGGGCCTCCAGAGCGCCTGCCGCGTCGCCGCGCTCCGCACCGTGATCACCTCGCGCGCCTTCCTGGAGCGGGCCCGGCTGGCAGGGCTCGCCGGGAAACTCGAGGGCGTGCGCGTGCTCTATCTGGAGGACCTCCGCAGCAGCTTCGGCCTCGCCGACAAGCTGTGGCTGATGCTGTGGGCGGTCTGGTTTCCCCGCCGCGCCGCCTCGCCGGGCCAACCCGAAGACCCGGCCGTGGTGCTGTTCACTTCCGGCTCCGAGGCCAAGCCTAAGGGTGTGGTGCTCACGCACCGGGCCTTTCTGGCCAACGTGGCTCAGTGCCGCGCGGTCATCGAGTTCACCTCGAAGGACCGCTTCCTGAGCGCGCTGCCGCTGTTCCACGCCTTCGGGCTCACTGTGGGCGTCTTCCTGCCGCTCGCGACCGGCGCCTGGATCCACCTGTACCCGTCGCCCTTGCACTACCGGGTCATCCCTGAAACGATCTACGACAGCGACTGCACCGTGCTGTTCGCCTCCTCGACCTTCCTGGGCCACTATGGCCGCTGCGCCCACCCCTACGACTTCCGCAGCCTGCGCCTGGTGGTGGCTGGCGCCGAGAAGCTCTCCGAGGAGGTCCGCAAGCTCTACCAGGACAAGTTCGGCATCCGCATCCTGGAAGGCTACGGGGTCACGGAAACCGCGCCGGTGCTGGCGGTGAACACCCCGGTGGCCGCGAAAACCGGCTCGGTGGGCGAACTGGTGCCCGGCGTCGAATGCCGGTTCGAGCCGGTCGAGGGCATCCCCGGCGCGGGCGTGCTCCACGTGCGCGGCGCCAACGTGATGGCGGGCTACCTGCTCGCGGACCGGCCCGGCCAGATCCAGCCGCCCGCCTCGGTCTTCGGCGCGGGCTGGTACAACACCGGCGACGTCGCCGCCATGGACGACGACGGCTTCCTGCGCATCCTGGGCCGCATGCGGCGCTTCGCCAAAGTGGCCGGCGAAATGGTCTCCCTGGAGCTGGTCGAGAGGATCGCCGCCGCGGCTTCCCCCGACCGCCTGCACGCTGCTACCGCCGTCAGCGAGCCCGGACGCGGCGAGACGGTGCTGCTGGA
>CAZIRH010000553.1:0-2875 GCA_964541065.1 uncultured Solibacteraceae bacterium | reverse complement strand
CTTCTTCGACGGCTTCCGCACCTCCCACGAGGTCTCGAAGATCGAGCAGCTCACCCTCGAAGACATGCGCGCCATGGTCGATGACGAGCTGGTGCACGCCCACCGCGCCCGCGCCATGACGCCCGACCGGCCCGTGCTGCGCGGCACGGCTCAAAACCCTGACGTTTTCTTCCAGGCCCGCGAGACCGTCAACCCCTACTACTCGGCCTGCCCCGCCCTCGTCGAGCAGGTCCTGGACAAGTTCGCCCGCGTCACCGGCCGCCGCTACAAGCTCTTCGACTACCTCGGCGCGCCCGACGCCGAGCGCGTCATCGTGCTCATGGGTTCCGGGGCCGAGGCGGTGCAGGAAACCGTGGAGTTCCTCACGGCGCGAGGTGAAAAGGTCGGCGCCGTAAAAGTCCGGCTGTTTCGCCCCTTCTCGGTCGAGCACTTCATGCAGGCCCTCCCGGCCACGGTGAAGACGATCGCCGTGCTGGACCGCACCAAGGAGCCCGGCGCCGCCGGCGAGCCTCTCTACCAGGACGTCATCACCGCCGTCGCCGAGGCCCTGCCCGCCGGCCAGGCGCCCTTCAAGACCTTCCCGCGGATCATCGGCGGGCGCTACGGGCTCTCCTCGAAGGAATTCACCCCGGCCATGGTCAAGGCCGTCTTCGACGAGGCCGCCAAGCCGTCCCCCAAGAACCACTTCACCGTGGGCATCGAGGACGACGTCACCCACACCAGCCTGGACTATGAACCTGGCTTCTCCACCGAGGACCCGCAGACCGTCCGCGCCGTCTTCTACGGCCTGGGCGCCGACGGCACGGTGAGCGCCAACAAGAACTCCGTGAAGATCATCGGCGAGGGCACCGACAACTTCTCCCAGGGCTACTTCGTCTACGACTCGAAAAAGGCCGGCGCCATCACCATCTCGCACCTCCGCTTCGGCCCCCAGCCGATCCACTCGACCTACCTGATCAGCCAGGCCAGCTTTGTGGCCTGCCACCAGTTCTCGTTCCTGGAGCGGTTGGATATGCTGCGCTCGGCGGCCCCCGGCGCGACCTTCCTGCTGAACAGCCTGTACGGTCCCGAGGAGGTCTGGGACCAACTCCCCCGCACCGTGCAGCGCCAGATCATCGAGAAGAACCTGCGCTTCTTCGTCATCGACGGCTACAAGGTGGCCCGCGACGCCGGCATGGGCGACCGCATCAATACCATCATGCAGACCTGCTTCTTCGCCATCAGCGGCATTCTCCCGCGCGAGGAAGCCATCGCCGCCATCAAGGACGCCATTAAGAAGACCTACGGCAAGCGCGGCGAGGCCGTGGTGCAGAAGAACTTCGCCGCCGTCGATGCCGCCGTGGCCCAGTTGCACGAGGTGCCGGTCCCGGGCCAGGTCTCCAGCGCCTTCGACATGCGCCGCGCGGTGCCCGAGGAAGCTCCCGAGTTCGTGCAGAGGGTCATCGCCAAGATCGTCGCCGGAGACGGCGACGCTCTGCCGGTGAGCGCCTTCCCGGCGGACGGCACTTTCCCCACCTCGACCGCCCAGTGGGAGCGCCGCAACATTGCCCTCGAGATCCCGATCTGGGATGAGCAGCTTTGCATACAGTGCGGCAAGTGCGTCCTGGTATGCCCCCACGCCACGCTGCGCGCCAAGGTCTATGACGGCCAGGCCCTCGCCGGCGCTCCGCCTACTTTCAAGGCCGTTCCCGCTCGTTGGCGCGAGTTCAAGGATCTCAAGTACAGCCTCCAGGTCTCCCCCGAGGACTGCACCGGCTGCGCCCTGTGCGTCGAGGTGTGCCCCGTCAAGAGCAAGACTGAGGTCAAGCACAAGGCCATCAACATGGCACCCCAGCCGCCGCTGCGCGAGCAGGAGCGCACCAACTGGGCCTTCTTCCTCGCCCTGCCCGAAACCGACCGCCGCCTTCTTAACTTCACCCAGGTCAAGGACGTGCAACTGCTCCGCCCGCTGTTCGAGTTCTCCGGCGCCTGCGCCGGCTGCGGCGAAACGCCCTACGTCAAGCTGCTCACGCAACTGCTCGGCGACCGCGTCCTGATCGGCAACGCCACCGGGTGCTCGTCGATCTACGGCGGCAACCTGCCCACTACGCCCTACTGCCAGGACGCGAGCGGGCGCGGCCCCACCTGGTCCAACTCCCTGTTCGAGGACAATGCAGAATTCGGCCTGGGCATGCGCCTGGCGCTCAACCAGCAGATCGCCTATGCGAAGGAGCTGGTCACGCGCCTGGCCTCCACCGTGGGCGACGAACTGGCCGGCGCGCTGCTCAATGCCGATCAGTCCACCGAGCGCAGCCTGGCCGAGCAGCGCGAACGCGTGCGCCTGCTGCGACAAAAGCTCGAAGGCCTGGACTCGCTCGAAGCCCGCGACCTCGGCGGCCTGGCCGACGCCCTGGTCCGCAAGAGCGTCTGGGTGGTGGGCGGCGACGGCTGGGCCTACGACATCGGCTACGGCGGGCTGGACCATGTGCTGGCCTCCGGCTACGACGTCAACATGCTGGTGCTCGACACCGAGGTCTACTCCAACACCGGCGGCCAGGCCTCCAAGTCCACTCCGCTGGGCGCCGTCGCCAAGTTCGCCTTCGGCGGCAAGCCCCAGCCCAAGAAGGACCTGGCCCTGATGGCCATGTGCTACGGCAGCGTCTACGTAGCGCGGGTGGCCTTCGGCGCCAACGATATGCAGACGGTCAAGGCCTTCCTGGAGGCCGAAGCTTACAGCGGGCCCTCGCTGATCATCGCCTACTCGCACTGCATCGCCCACGGCTACGACCTCATTCACGGCCTGGACCAGCAGAAGGCCGCCGTCCAGAGCGGCTGCTGGCCGCTCGTCCGCTACAACCCCGAGCTCGTCAAGCAGGGCAAGAATCCCCTGCAACTG
>CAZIRH010000552.1:0-2884 GCA_964541065.1 uncultured Solibacteraceae bacterium | reverse complement strand
AGGAGACGGTGTTCAAGCTGGGCTTTGTTTTCCTGATGGCGGTGGTGGTCTTCGTGCTGTACAACGACATCTCCAAGATGCTGCCGGCCGGCTGAGGCAGCGCCTGGGGCGTTTTTCATTCAATCCTTCCAAGAGCCGAGCCGATTAGCCCTGTAGGAGCACAAAACGGCTTGGTGCGAGCATGCTGACCCTGTTCGGCGGGATCGTGATCGGCATCCTGCTGTGCTGCATTCTGGCCTGGCTGGTCTTCCATCTTCAGCACGGCCGCAGCCTGTGGGACGCCAAGGAGCAGTTCCGCAGCTTGTTTGAGCACGCCCCCATTGCCTACCACGAGATCGACTGTCAAGGAGTGGTGGGGCGGGTGAACCGGGCCGAATGCGCGCTGCTGGGTCTGGAGGACCACCAGATCCTGGGCCACCCGCTCTGGGAATTAGTGTCCCCGCAGCAGCGGGAGGCCAGCCGCGCAGCGACCCAAGCAAAGCTCCAGGGCCGGCTCCCCTTGGCGCCCTTCCAGCGCCAGTACGTGCGCGGCGACGGCTCCGAGATCGCCGTCGAGATTCACGAGAATCTCATCTGCGACTGGCGCGGGCAGGTGGTGGGCATTCGCTCGGCCCTGCTGGACATCACCGAGCGCCAGCGCGCGGAAGAGCGCCAGCACCACTACGCCGAGGAGCTCCGCAAGAAGAACGAGGAGCTCGGCGAGGCCCTGGCCGCCGCCCGCGCGGCCACGGAGCTCAAGAGCCGCTTCCTGGCCAACATGAGTCACGAGATCCGCACGCCCATGAACGGCGTGCTGGGGATGGCCGAGCTGCTGCTGGTAACTTCGCTCAGCCCGGAGCAGCGGGAGTACGCGGAGGGGGTCCAGCACTGTGCCGAGAGCCTGCTGAGCCTGATCAACGACATCCTGGACCTGTCGAAGATCGAGGCCGACAAGCTGGAGATAGAGTGCATCCCCTTCGCGCCCGCAGCCGTCATCGACGAGGTGCGCGCCACCCTGGCGGTGCGCGCGCGGGCCAAGGGCCTGGCCCTGATCTGCGGCGCCGCTGGCGATCTGCCCACCAGGTTGTACGGCGACCCGGTGCGCCTGCGGCAGATCCTCATGAACCTGGCCGGCAATGCTATCAAGTTCACCGAGCGGGGCGAGGTGGTTCTGCACACCACGCTCCAGCGCGGCGAGGCAGAGCAAGCCACGCTCCGGTTCTCGGTGCGCGACACCGGCATCGGGATCGCCCCCGAGCAGCGTTCCCGCTTGTTCGAGGCCTTCGTGCAAGGCGACGGCTCGACCACCCGCAAGTATGGAGGCACCGGGCTGGGTCTGACCATCTCCAGGCAACTGGTGGAGCTGATGGGCGGGCGCGTCAGGGTCGATAGCCAGCTTGGACGCGGCAGCCTGTTCTGGTTCGATCTGACCTTCCGCCGATGCCAGTCCGAGCACGTGCCGGCCGACCGGAGCGTGACGAGGATCGGCGCGCGCGCCGCGGTGGTCGAGGCCGGCCGCTACCGGATCCTGCTGGCCGAGGACAACCCCGTCAACCAGATGATCGCCCTGCGCATCCTGCAAAAGGCCGGCTACGAGACTCACGCGGTAGACAACGGCCGGCACGCCCTGGATGCGGTGGCCAAGGGCCGCTACGACCTGGTGCTCATGGACGTGCAGATGCCGGAAATGGACGGCCTGGAAGCCACGGAACACATTCGCCGCCTGGAAGGCGCGTGCCGGCGCACCCCCATCGTGGCCATGACCGCCAACGCCATGACGGGCGACCGGGAGAAGTGCCTCACCGCCGGCATGGACGACTACCTCAGCAAGCCCATCCAGGCGCAACAACTCTGCCAGGTGGTTCGCCGGTGGGTGGAACGGGCGCCCGACGGGTGCGGTCAGCGAATCGGCGAGTAGGCCGTCGCTCGGAACAGCGACATCTGGATCACGCTGGAGATCTGCCCATGCTTGGCGATGGACTCCTCGCGCACCTTCTTCCATTCCTCGTCGGCGCCGAAAGCGGCCCAGGCCTTCTCGCGCGCCGCCAGGCTGTCGAAGGGGATCAGGTAGGTGAGGTTGGGCATGTTGAGGCCGACGACGGTCGTGGTGTATAGCACCGGGTGCACGCCCGAGCGGTGGAAGATCTTGATCTCCGGCCCGGCGAAGCGCTCGTGCAGGGCCTTGAGCTGCCGCCAGGTCGGCGAGTGGTAGGTGCGCAGCTCGAAGATGCGCGGCGTCTTCGGCGGCGGACTTAGCGGCACGATCTCCGGCGAGTAGTCCGTGGCCTCCAGCAGCGCCATCGAGCAATGCTCATAGGGGGGCTCGGGGCCACTCTCCAGGACCTCGGCGGCTTTCTGGAGCTTCTCCTGCTTCCAGAGCTCCCGGCTCACCGTCTGGAACTCCTCCAGGGAGCGGAAGCCCAGGATCAGGGCGAGCTGGGGCATGTGGGGCGCCACCAGGGCCTCCAGGACGATCTTGGGGCCCGCGTGGATCTCGCTCAGGGCGGGCAGGAAGGCCTTGCTGAAGAACTCGTGGTTGCGGGCGGGCTGCGTGCCGCTCTTCAGGTAGAAGTTCTGGAGCGTGTAGAGCTTGAATCGCTCCCCCGCGGCGCTGCCGCCGTGGTGTGTGGTTGCCGTCATCGTCGTGCCTCCCATAACTCCCATAAATGATCTGCGGTTCATCGGTCACCTCGTTTGCCTTACAATGCCAGACATATGCTTGCCCTTCTTCTGCTGGCCGCTGCCGCGGGGCTGGGAGCGGCCGAGTATGCCGCGCCGGCCGGCACGCGTCCGGCGGCGCGTCGCCCGGGCGCCGAGAGCATTCTGCCCGGAGGACGCATCATCGCCCCCCTGGGACGCCAGTACGCCACCGGCCCCGGCCCCTTCGGCCTGGCGGTCAGCCCCA
>CAZIRH010000551.1:0-2898 GCA_964541065.1 uncultured Solibacteraceae bacterium | reverse complement strand
CTCGGCCATCGGCACGCCCCGCTTCTCGATGAGGCAGGTCTCGCCGGCGGCCACCTCCTGCAAGATGGCGCTGGTGTTGAGGTGCAGATCGCGGACCGTGCAGCGCTTCATGTGTCACATTGTGACACAATGGGCCGCCCGCCGCAACCTCCTGGGCGGCGCTACTTCCGCAGCAGCGCCGTCAGCGTCGCCGACGGCGTCCGCGCCCGAGCCACCAGCCGCACGGAGTGAACGTCGCGAACGCCAGGGAAATCCAGCAGCGTGTAGAGGCCCCGTCCCAGGGGACCCTCCCGGAAGTCCACCACCTGCACGGCTCCGTTGCCGAACTGCACCTCGGCGAAATCGATCTGCACGCGGCCGTCTACGCGAAGGTACAGCGCCTCTCCCCGGTTGTGGATGTTGAGCGTGGTGTCCACCCACTCCTCACGCGCACGCAGCGTCTCGCTGTCCTCCCATACCAGCCGGTCGCGCGGGGGCAGCGGCGCCACAGCGTGCCTCCACACCACGGGGGCCGCGTAGACCACCGGACCCTGCACTACCACTGCCGCCGGCCGTGCGGGACGCACCACCACCGAGCGTGCGGGCCGCCGCAGCGGGTGGCCCGGCCCCAGCCGGACCCTCACGCGCACGTCCGCCGTCGCCCACGGACACAACACAAAAGCTGCCAGCACGCACCCTGCCACCAGATTCCTGTTCACCATTGCCTGACTCCTCGCGCTTGGTTTGACTGCTGGCCCGGAGTTCCCCGCTCGCGGGTCTCCTGGTCGATAGGAGAGTAGCACAGATCGCTGCTGTCTATGGCTCAGGTGTTTCCCCGAGACGCTGTGCCATGATGAACTGAGTGGCTCAAGGCCAGGCCAGCGCCATGATCCAGCTCACCCAAATCTCCAAGATCTTCGACGGCAAGCGCAAGGTCACGGCGCTCGCCGGAATCGACCTGGCGGTCGCCCGCGGCGAGATGGTCTCCATCATTGGCCCTTCGGGCTCCGGCAAATCCACCCTGCTCAACCTCATCGGCGGCCTGGACCGCCCGAGCACAGGGGAGATCCGCATTGAGGGGCGCGCCCTAAGCGCTCTGTCGGACGACGAGCTGACGCGCGTGCGCCGCGACAAGATCGGCTTCGTCTTCCAGTTTTTCAACCTGCTGCCCAGCCTCTCCTGCCTGGAGAACGTGGCGCTGCCCCTGCACCTGCGCGGGTGGCGGCGGCGGCAGGCCACGGAACGCGCGCGCGAGCTGCTCGAACTGGTCGGGCTGGGCCCGCGGCTGGAGCACCTGCCCGAGGAGCTCTCGGGCGGCGAGCGCCAGCGGGTGGCCATCGCCCGGGCGCTGGCGATCTATCCGCCCATCGTGCTGGCCGACGAGCCCACCGGCAACCTGGACACGCAGACCGGGACCGAGATCCTGGCCCTGATCCACGATCTGCACGCGCGTCTGGGCGCGACCGTGCTCATCGTCACCCACGACTTGAGCGTGGCCCAGAGCTGCGCGCGCACCGTCGAGCTGCGCGACGGCCGCATTGTAGGGGACCGCCGCCAGTGATCCTGCTGCGCCTGCTGAGCTGGCCCTACCTGCGCAAGCACGTGCTGCGCTGGATGCTCACCCTGGCCGGCATCGCGCTGGGGGCCGCGGTGTTCGTGGCGACCCACGCTGCCAGCCGGTCAGTGCAGGCGGCCTTCGAGCGCACCGTCGAGGACATAGCCGGCGCCACCCAGCTCCAGGTGTCGGCGGGCGGCTTCGGTTTCCCGGAGGAGGTCCTCGAGCGCGTTCAGTCCTTGCGGGAGGTGCGCGCCGCGGTCCCGGTCATCGAGGCGGTCATCGACACCGGACTCAAAGGTCAAGGCAGCCTCTACCTGCTGGGCGTGGACCTGACCGGCGACCGCAGTCTGCGCCGCTACGAGCTGGAAAGCGGCGAAGAGGCCATCATCGACGACCCGCTGGTGTTTCTCGCCCAGCCGGACTCCATCATGGTCACCCGGGAGTTCGCCGCGCGCAACCGGCTGGAAATCGGCAGTCGCCTCCGCCTGGGGGGCATGGATGGCGAGAAGTGGTTCACCGTGCGCGGCATCATGCGGCCCGAGGGGATGGGCCGGGCCTTCGGCGGCAACCTGGCGATCATGGACATATATGCCGTCCAGAAGGTTTTCGGGCGCGGCCGCCGGTTCGACCGCATCGACGTTGGGGTGGAGGACGGCGTCACGGTTGAACAATGTCAGGCGGCGTTGCAGCGGCTACTGGGGTCGAGCTTCGAGGTGGAGCCGCCCGCGGCCCGCGGGCAGCACTTCGAGTCGATGCTTCAGGGCTTCGGAGCGACGGTGAACATCTCCAGCCTCTTCGCGTTGCTGATCGGGATGTTCATCATCTACAATTCCTTCGCCATCGCCGTCACCCAGCGGCGCGCCGAGATCGGCGTGCTGCGCGCCCTGGGCGCCACGCGCCAGCAGGTCCGCACCCTGTTCCTGAGTGAGAGCGCAGTGGCGGGCGTGATCGGCTCGCTGGCGGGAGTGGCCGCGGGCCTGCTGATGGCGCGGGCTGGGGCTGCCTACATCGCTGCCCTCACCCAGGAGGTCTACGGCGTCACCCAGAGTGTCGAGCAGGTCAACGTCCCGCCAGGCCTGCTGGTGGGGGCGCTGATCCTCGGCGTCCTCACCAGCATGGTCTCCGCCTGGATCCCGGCCCGCCACGCCGCGCGCGTGGATCCCGTACAGGCCCTGCAAAAGGGCAGGTACCAGGTGCTGACCGCGGGCGAGAACCGCCTGCGCCGCGTGGTGGCCGCGGTCATGGCCGCCGTCTCAGCCGGATGCCTGGCTGCTGGCCGGGCGGATTGGGTCTTCTACAGCGGCTACATCCTGGCGATGCTGGCGGCGCTCGTGCTGGCGCCCGCGCTGGCCTTGTGGCTG
>CAZIRH010000550.1:0-2901 GCA_964541065.1 uncultured Solibacteraceae bacterium | reverse complement strand
GGCCGCCTCGAGCGCGAGCCGGAGTTGTTCGAGGAACACCTCCTGCTGCACCGGCCGCGGCGAGTGGTCGTAGTGGTAGTCCAGGCCGATTTCCCCCATAGCCAGGACCTTGGGATGCCTCAGCAGCTCCCGCAAGCGCCGCCACGTCTCGCCGGTGGCCTTCGAGGCGTCGTGCGGGTGCACTCCCACCGTGGCGTAGATCTCGGGCCAAGCCTCGGCCAGCCTCACCGCGGCTTCGAGATCCGGTGGGCCCTCGCCCGAGCCGATGGCCAGCATCGCCTCGAGGCCGCTCGCCAGCGCCCGCCGGATGACCGCCTCGCGATCCCGGTCAAACTGCCGGTCGTCGAGGTGACAGTGCGAGTCGATCAGGCTCATGTCAGACGGGCGCCCACGGGCACGTCTTCCAGAAAGCCCACCAGCACCGGCGGGCCGCCTTCCGGCGAGGCGGCCACCACCATGCCGTTGGATTCGATGCCCCGCAGTTTTCGCGGTTGCAGGTTCGCCACGATCACCACCTTGCGCCCCAGAAGCTGCTCCGGGCGGTAGGCGCCGGCGATCCCCGCCACGATGGTGCGCGGCTCGGCCTCGCCCAGATCCACCTTCATGTGGATCAGCGTATCGGTGCCCTTGACCCGCTCCGCGGACAGCACCTGGGCCACCCGCATATCGACCTTGGCGAAGTCGTCGATCGAGATCCTCTGAACCCGAACTCGGGCGGCGGGTTCCTGCGGGCGCTTGCCGATCAGCGCGTTCTGCCGGGCCAACTCGGCGGCTTCCAGCGCCTGCAGGCGCTCGATGGCCGGCTGCATCTCCAGCCGCGGGAACAGCGTGGCCAGCTCGCCGATCCTCTGCCCGGCGGCGAGCTGCCGCGGCGCAAGGCTGTCCAGGCGCACCGCCTCCAGCGGCTGGCGCATGCCAAGCTGCTGCCAGATCCGGGCCGCGGCGTCGGGAAGCACCGGCGCGAGCAGAACCGCTGCGATCCGCAGCACGTCTGCCGCCGTGTAGAGCGTGTCGCGCAAGGCCGCCTGCGCGCCCGCCTCCGCGGTCCTGGCCAGTTGCCAGGGCGCCTGCTCGACGATTAACTTGTCCGCTGCCGACAGCAGCGCCCACACCGCCTCCAGCCCCCGCGAGAACTGGAAGTTGTCGAGGGCCCGGACGGTTTCGGCGATCGTACGCGCGGCCAGCGCGGCGATCTCCTCCGAGGCTGCGCCGTCGCCCGCATCCGGAACCGCGCCGGCGCTGTAATCCTGGATCATCTTCAGGGTGCGGCTGGTCAGGTTGCCCAGGCCGTTGGCCAGGTCGGCGTTGTAGCGGCCCACCAGGGCGTCGTAGCTGAAGCTGCCGTCCTGGCCGAAGATGATCTCGCGCAGCAGGAAGTAGCGCAGGCCGTCTATGCCGACCACCTGGCGGCAGGGTTCGGGGCGGACGATGTTACCGCGCGACTTACTCATCTTGTCCTGCTCGAACAGGAGCCAGCCGTGGGCGAAGATGCGTTTGGGCAGGGGCAGGCCGGCGGCCATCAGGAAGGCCGGCCAGTAAATGGCGTGGAAGCGCGTGATCTCCTTGCCGATCAGGTGGAGGTCGGCGGGCCACAGGCCCTCGCCTTCCACCGCGCTCATGTAAGTGCTCAGAGCGTCGAACCACACGTAGAAGACGTGGCGGGGGTCGCCGGGCACCGGGATGCCCCACTTGAGCGCAGTGCGCGTGATCGACAGGTCGCTCAGACCCTGCTTGACGAAGGCGATCACCTCGTTGCGCCGCACCTCCGGCTGGATGAACTCGGGGTGTTCCTCATAGAGCTGGAGCAAACGATCCTGGAAGGCCGACAGCTTGAAGAAGTAGTTCTCCTCGGAGACGGCCTCGGTGGGCCGGCCGCAGTCCGGGCACGGATCGCCCACCCTGACCTCGCTGGCGTACAACTCGCAGAAGACGCAGTACGGCCCGGTATAAGTGCCCTTGTAGATGGCTCCGTTGTCCCGGCAGCGCTCGAAGAGCATGTAAACGGTCTGGTGATGCCGCGGGTCGGTAGTGCGCATGAAGCGGTCGATGGCCAGCCCCAGCGACTCCCACTGGTGGCGAAATTCGGCTGCGATCAGGTCGGTGAACTCCTGGGGCGACTTGCCGGCGGCGCGGGCGGCGTTCTCGACCTTGCTGCCGTGCTCGTCGGTGCCCGTGGTTAGCACCGCCTCGTAACCCTGCATGCGCTTGAAGCGCCGGATCACGTCGGCCACGATCGTGGTGTAAGTGTGGCCCAGGTGCGGAGCGGCATTAACATAGTAGATGGGCGTGGTCAGGTAGTACTTCATCTTGCACTCTTCCGGTAAGCGAAGTTGGCCTCCGCGATGATCTCCTTGAGCGGCCGGCCGGACTGACGCGCCAGGCGCCGGCAGTCCTCGTACTCCGGGGCGTAGTGGCCCGCCTCGGAAACCTTGATGCGGACCAGGCCGTGGGCGGTCTCGACCTCGACGATGCGGCGGGCCTGGAGGCGCCGCTCGGCCGCGTGGATGCGCAACCCCAGCGTCGAGGTTTCCGCGAGCATCACCTGCGCCAGGGCCTCCTGGTCCTCCGGCCGCGCGATCACGCTGAGGAGCGTCCCGGGGCGGTTCTTCTTCATCAGCAGCGGCGCCAGGGTGACGTCCAGGGCGCCGGCTTCGAGCAGGCGCTCGACGGCGTAGCCCAGGACCTCGGGAGTGGAATCGTCGATGTTGGCCTCGAGGACCGAGACGGTGGCGGCTTCCGCGGAGACGGCAGCTTCCCCGATCAGCACGCGCAGCAGGTTGGGCTGCTCGTCGAAGTCGCGCGCGCCGGCGCCGTAGCCCACGCGCTCGATGCGCATGGGCGGCAGAGGCCCGAAACCTGCCGCCAGCGTGGTGGCCAGAGCGGCTCCCGTGGGAGTGGTCA
>CAZIRH010000549.1:0-2902 GCA_964541065.1 uncultured Solibacteraceae bacterium | reverse complement strand
ATGGCCCGGATGTGCTCGGGCGTCGTCCCGCAGCAGCCCCCGACCAGGTTCAGCCAGCCGTGATCCACGAAGCGTTCCAGTTGGCGGGCCAGCGACTCGGGCGTCTCCAGGTACAGGCCCTCCTCGTTGGGCAGCCCGGCGTTGGGGTAGCAGATGGTGTGCGTCGCGGCCAGCCCGGCCAGCGTGCGCAGATGGTCGGTCATGAACTCCGGCCCGGTGGCGCAGTTCAGCCCCACCGCGGCCGGGCGGGCGTGCGCGATGGAAACGTAGAAGGCATCGATGGCCTGCCCGGCCAGCGTCGTGCCCATGGGCTCGATGGTGCAGGAGATGATCACCGGCACATCCAGACCCAGCTCGGCGAGCAGTTGCCGGATCGCCAGCAGCGCCGCCTTGACGTTGCGCGTGTCCTGGCAGGTTTCAAGCAACAGCAGGTCAGCGCCGCCCTCGACCAACCCGCGCGCCTGCTCGTAGTAGGCCGCGCGCAGCCCGTCGAAGGTGACGCTGCCGGTGACGGTGATGGCTCTGGTCGTCGGCCCCATCGAGCCGGCGACGAAACGGGTCTTCGAGAACTCCGCAGCCGCCTGCCGCGCCAGCCGCGCCGCCAAGCGGTTGAGTTCTCTCGCCTCCGCGCCCAAGCCGTACTCGGCCAGCACGATGGGCGTGCCGCCGAAGGTGTCAGTCTGGATGATGTCGGCGCCGGCTTCCAGGTACGCGCGGTGCACCCCGAGCACCACGTCCGGGCGGGTGCGGACCAGGTTCTCGTGGCAGCCTTCGAGAGAGGCCCCGCCGAAATCGGCCGCCGTCAGGTGGGCCTGCTGTAGCAGTGTACCCATGGCGCCGTCCAGGCACAGAATGCGGGCCGCGAGCGCGTCAAACAGCGCCTGGCGGCGAAACTGGCGGTCATCCATGCGGTATGCCCCCAGTGTAACAGGCAGGCTCCGGCTCTCTGCTACACTGTAAGCATGACCCTTGAGGAACTCCACCGGGAGTACTCCGCGCTCCGCCAGCACGCTGAAGCTGTGCGGGGCTATCTTTGACGCCCCCGCCAAGAAAGCCCAGCTCGCCAAGATCGAAGAGAAGGTCGTCGCACCTGACTTCTGGAGCCAGCCGGAAAAGAGCCAGAAGCTCCTTCAGCAACGGCGGCGGCTGGAAGATTCCCTCACCGAGGACGCCTACATGGCCACGGTGCTCTCGGACCTGGGAACGCTGTTCGAACTGGCGCGCGAGGGCGAGGACGTCGCGGGCGACATCGAACAGGAGATGAAGCGTTTCTCCGAGCGGCTGGAGAAGCTGGAAACCGAGACGCTGCTCGCCGGGGAGAACGACTTTCGCAGCGCCATCGTGACCATCCACCCGGGCGCGGGCGGCACCGAGAGCCAGGACTGGGCCGAGATGCTGCTGCGCATGTACCTGCGGTGGGCCGAGCGGGAGGGCTTCTCGACCGTGATCACCGACCGGCTGGACGGCGAGGGCGCGGGCATAAAGTCGGTTACCTTCGAGGTCAACGGCCCGAACGCGTACGGGTTGCTGCAATCGGAGGTGGGCGTGCACCGGCTGGTGAGGATCTCGCCGTTCGACGCCAACGCGCGGCGGCACACCTCTTTCGCCTCGGTGTTCGTGTACCCGCAGGTGGATGACGAGGTCAGGATCGACATCCGCGCCGAAGACCTGCGCGTGGACACCTTCCGGGCCAGCGGCCGCGGCGGCCAGCACGTCAACCGCACGGACTCGGCGGTGCGCATCGTGCACCTGCCCACCAACATCGTGGTGCAGTGCCAGAACGAGCGCTCCCAGCACAAGAACCGCGACATGGCCCTGAAGCAGCTCCGCGCGCGCCTGTACGAGTTCGAGATGGAGAAGCGCCGGGAAGAGGAGCGCAAGGTCGAAGACAGCAAGGCCGACATCAACTTCGGCAGCCAGATCCGCAGCTACGTGCTGGCGCCCTACCGGCTGATCAAGGACCACCGCACCAAGCTGGACATCGGCGACGTAGACCGCGTGCTGGATGGCGACCTCGAACCGCTCATGCGGGCGTATCTGGTGTTGAAGAAGACCGGCAAAACGGCGGGCGATGGCCGAGAAGATCTCCCCGAGTGAGGAGGCGCTCGAACGCGCCGCCGCCCTGATCCGCGCCAGGAAACTGGTGGCGTTCCCCACGGAGACCGTCTACGGATTGGGCGCAAACGCGCTCGATGCGGGGGCGGTCGAGGCGATCTACCGGGCCAAGGGCCGGCCGCGGGTGAGTCCCATCATCGTGCACGTGGCCTCGATCGAGATGGCGCGCGGCCTGGTGACAGACTGGCCCAAGGACGCCGAGACGCTGGCGCGGCGGTTCTGGCCCGGACCGCTGACCCTGGTGCTCAAGAAAGCCGCGGCGGTTCCGGACATCGTGACGGCAGGTCTGGCGACCGTCGGCGTGCGCATGCCTGCCCATCCGGTGGCGCTGGAATTGATTCGCCGCTCCGGCGTGCCCATCGCGGCGCCCAGCGCCAACCGCTTCAGCGAGCTTTCGCCCACGCGCGCTGAGCACGTCGAGAAGTCTCTGGGCAACGCCGTGGAACTGATCCTGGACGGCGGCCCTACCGAGGTGGGCATCGAATCCACGGTGCTCTCGCTCGCCGGGGACCGCCCGCGACTGCTGCGCCCCGGCATGGTTACGCGCGAGGACCTCGAGGCGCTGATCGGCCCCGTGGAGCTCGGCGCCCGCATCGAGAACGGCGGCCACCCGTCTCCGGGCATGCACCGCCGGCACTACAGCCCACGGACGCCGCTGGTGCTGGTGACGGACGGAGTCCTTCCCGTGACCGGCCAGGGGGCGTATCTGTGTATCCGCCGCCAGGCCCGCGCCGCTAGGTGCGTGGCCATGCCGGCGGAAGCAGGCCGCTACGCCGAGGTCCTCTAC
>CAZIRH010000548.1:0-2904 GCA_964541065.1 uncultured Solibacteraceae bacterium | reverse complement strand
CAAGAATGCCTGTGCCACCTTGGGGCCCACGCAGAACTGAGGGAGGGCAAGGGCAAAATGCTGTTGACCGAGTGCGGGTACGGGTGCTACGATGATTTCTCGAATTTAGTTTCGGTATCCGAAGGAGGCTTCATCCTGCGACCACGCACTGTTCCCAGCAACTGGCCCGCGGCCCTCTCGCCCGCCAGTGCCAAGAGCGTGGTCCTGTCGCTGGCCAAAGGATTCCGCGTCCTGGAGGTCTTCGACGCCCAGGAGCCCGAGTTGACGTTGTCGCAGGTTGCCGAGCGCGCCGCGCTGGATGCGGGGACCGCTTTCCGGCTGCTGAAGACGCTGGTCATGCTGGGGTACTTGCGGCAGAGCGAGGACAGCAAGCGGTACCGTCTTGGCCTGAAGGTTCTCGATCTCGGGTTCAACGCGATCGGACGCATGGATCTGCACGCGGTCGCCCGGCCCATCCTGCGGTCGCTGGTGGGACCGGTCAATGAGGCGGCCAGCATCGCCGTGATCGACGGCGCTGATTGCGTCTACGTGGAGCGCGTGCAGCTCGGATTGGGGCGGCTGGGAGTCACGCAGCGCATCGGCTCGCGCGTACCCGCCTATTCCACCGCCGTCGGTCATGCCATCCTGGCCCAACTGCCGCTGGAGCAGCGCCTGCACGTGGTGAACCTCCGGGAGCGGGTGAAGCTCACCCCGCACACGCCGGTTTCGATTCCCGAAATCGAAGCCCGCCTCGAGCTGGTGCGGAAACTGGGCTACGCGCTCTCCGACCAGGACACCGTGCTCGGCGTTCGCGTGATCGCGGCGCCGATACTCGATCCGGACGGTCACCCCTGGGCCGCCCTCAGCGCCGCGGCTCCCTCGTTTACCTGCTCGCTGGAGGAGTACGTGGCCCACACCGCGGCCGCGGTCATGAAGGCGGCTGAAACCATGGCCAGGATCCTGCGCATCTCGGGCTCGACCACCGCGCCGGGGACAGGCTGAGGCGGAACAGGAGAACTGCTTGCCACAAGCTTCCGACAAATTGGGCATCGTGGGCCTGGGCCTCCTGGGCACGGCCTTGGCGGAGCGCCTGCTGGAGGGCGGATTCCAGATCGTCGGCTACGACCTGCGGCCGGAGCAAGTCGAGAACCTGCGCCGCCTGGGCGGCAGCCCCGCACAGTCGGGCGCGGAGGTCGCGGCCTCCTGCCAGCGCTTGCTCCTGAGCCTGCCCACCTCGGCGATCGCGGACCAGGTCCTCGATGAAATCTCGCCGCGCCTGCGGGCCGGCGCCATCGTGATCGACACCACTACCGGCGCGCCCGAGGAAATGGCCGCATTCGGCGCGCGCCTGGAGGGGCGCGGCGTCGCCTACCTGGACGCCACCGTGGGCGGTTCGAGCCGCCAGGTCCGCGCGGGCGAGGCTATCGTCATCTGCGGCGGGCAACCGGCAGCCTACGCCCGCTGCGCGGACCTGTTCGCCCTGTGCTGCCGGAAAGCCTTCCACGTCGGCCCCTGCGGCAGCGGCGCGCGCATGAAACTCGTGTTGAACCTCGTCCTCGGCCTCAACCGGGCGGTGCTGGCCGAGGCGCTCGAGTACGCCCGCGCCTGCGGCATCGACCCCGCGGAAGCCCTCGAGATCCTGAGGTCCGGGCCCGCCTACTCGCGCGTGATGGATACCAAGGGCGCCAAGATGCTGGCCGGCGATTTCGAGCCCGAGGCGCGCCTCTCGCAGCACCTCAAAGACGTGCTCCTGATTCTGGCCTCGGGCCAGCGCTGCGGCGCGCGCCTGCCTCTCTCCACCCTCCACCGGACCCTGCTCGAGCAGGTGGAAGCGGCAGGCGACGGCGCCGCCGACAACAGCGCCATCATCAAGGCCTTCCGCAAGGAGCAACCATAGTGGCCGGCGCCCGCTGGCTGGACCTGCTGGTCATTGTCGTCTACATGGCGGGGATGGCCTCCATCGGCCTCAAGTTCTCGCGCCGCCAGACTTCGACCGAGACGTACTTCGTCGCCAAGCGGAGCGTGCCTGCCTGGGCGATGGGCCTGTCCCTGCTCGCCACGCTGATCTCGAGCGTCACCTTCGTCGCCTATCCCGGCTCCTCCTACGCCCAGGACTGGTCGCTGCTCGTGCCCGGCTTCATGGTGCTCGGCGTCCTCATCCTCGTCGGCGCCGTGATTGTCCCCTTCTACCGCCGCGTCGTCGGCATGAGCACCTATGAGTATTTCGAGAAACGCTTTGGCCGGCCGGCGCGCGTCTATGCCTCGATCGCCTTCTCGCTGGCCCACTTCTCGAAGATGGCCTTCGTCTTCTACCTCATGGCGCTGACCATCAACAGCATGACGGGCTGGAGCATCGATTCCGTCATCCTCATCGTCGGCGCGGTGATAATCTTCTACACCCTGATCGGCGGAATGCAGGCCGTCATCTGGACCGACGTCATTCAGGCGTTCGTCACCTGGCTGGGCGTCTTCGTCTGCTTGGGCTATCTGCTGTTCCTGCCGGCGGGCGGCCCCGCCGCCGTCTTCCGGGTGGCGGCCGAGAACGGCAAGTTCAAGCTTGGCAGCACGAACTTCGACTTCACCAGTCCCACCGTCGTGGTCCTCATCCTTTACGGCTTCTTCTGGTACTTGCAGCGCTACACCGCCGACCAGACGGTGGTGCAGCGGTACCTGGTGGCCAAATCCGACCGCGGCGCGCTGAAAGGAGTGGCGCTCGGCGCCGCGCTGTGCGTCCCGGTGTGGACGGTGTTCATGCTCATCGGGACGTGCACCTGGTCGTTCTACAGGCTCACCGGCGAGCAGCTCCCCTCCTACATCACCAAGGCCGACCAGGTGTTCCCGCACTTCATCGCCACGCATCTGCCTCCAGGCGTGGCCGGCTTGTTCATGGCGGCCTTGGTGGGAGCGGCCATGACGATGCTGGCC